>VGVA01000004.1 GCA_016874115.1 Gammaproteobacteria bacterium | reverse complement strand
TTTTGTGTTTTGGGCTGTAGCGGGACGAACGCAGGCCGCCGAAGGCAAACTCGCCACGTCATTTTTCGCTGCTGAAATCGGATTGGACCCCATTTCAGCTTTCGCGAAAAATAGTGGCGCGCTGGCATCGGGTGGTGCCTTGCTATTCCATCTGATTAACCACCTGTATGAGAAAACGTCCCTGATCATCACCACCAATCTGAATTTTGCGGAATGGGTGCAAGTGTTCGGTGACGCAATATGACCACCGCACTACTCGACAGGATTACCCATCATTGCGACATCCTGGAAACCGGCAACGATTCCTATCGATTTAAGCAACGCAAAAAGGCGGTAGAAAACCTATAACCTTACAGTTTGGCTGGAAACTATTCGGCGCTCTTTAGTGGAAACTTTTCAAAGCCGTTTGACATTGTCTATTGGTCGAGGTAAAGAAACCGGTTTTAGCCGGGGCTTAATTTCCTTAAAGTCAATTCCTAAAATATCATAGGCCGATTGCCCCAAGGGTTGTTTCTTAAACTCCTGGACATTTTTACTGTAATCGAATTCGCCATCTTCTTTATAACACCAGCCTAAACGGTACATGGCATAGAGGTTATGGACGGTTTCTCTTGGCTCGACGAATTCAATGTCAGGATATTGATCTCTGAACAGACCATTAATAAAGGTTGAGCAAATCAACCGGCAGCCATGCTTTAAGCGGAATTCCTCTACTGCCGGAAACCAGGCCAAGGTATCTCCGAGTGCATTGGATTCAAAGGCTATGTAAACGCGTTTACCCGCACAGTCATATCTTTGCCGGAACAGCAAGTCATCGGTATTTTTGTTAAAAACGCTAATTTGCCAACGTATAAAATACCGGTGCGGCGTACGTATCCATTGATTGCCCTTAATTTCGCAGGATAGTGTTAATTCGGGATCGTCTAAGTCATTACATTCGACAATAAACGCATCGTCCTCATGTCCTTTGATTTCAAGATAGGCTCCGTCGACGAAATGACAAGTAAATTCAGGATTGGAGCGCATAGTTATATCAGGGTTGCATGGAGAAATTAGTCGCACAGAGAGCTTTGCCGCTCTGGACAGACCGTATTGCTCCGGTTACAGCGGCATCATCGGGTTACACGATCTATTTGTAATCTAATTAATCAGAAATGACAGGGCTTAAAAAAGCTTTTCGGAGCGCCGCAAATAGGGCAGACCCAATCTTCGGGAATATCTTCCCAGCGAGTGCCGGGAGCAATGCCGCTGTCGGGATCGCCTTTGGCTTCGTCGTAAATGTGTTCGCATTCCATACAGGAGTATTTTTTATAGTCCGACATAGTATCGCCTTAAAGAAGTATGTTTATTAATTGTTTGGATTGATGTCTTGGAAAGCGGTATTTATCGCTTTCGCATCTTAGCACGGTTAATTATTAAAGACTTACGGTGCATCCTTGTTTGACCGACTCCAGCGCAGCAACGATTAACTGGCAATTGGCTTTGGCGTCGTCAAGCGAAAGCAAAGGTTCTTTGCCGTTCAATACACAATCGCTGAAATGTTCGATTTCCAGCCGGAAATGATTTTCCGCGGGCAACCTTTCTTCGCACTGCTGCCCCGATTCCGTCCACCAGGAAATGACCGGAACATCGCCCGGAAGTTGCCAGACGATATGGCATTTAATACCGCCTTTAGTGCCGGTAATTTCATATTCGCAACGGCGGGCGCGGTCGAAACTGAAATCGAAATGGGCATATATGTCGTCGCCGAAATCGATGACGCCGCTGCTGCAAATGTCCGCGCCGGTCCCGGCGTGTTTGGACAGTGCGGTCACCGCAACCGGGGCTTGCGGTACAAACATTCTGGCGCAATGGATGGCGTAACAGCCGATATCCCACATGGCGCCGCCGCCGTTTTCAACCGGTTCCTGCAAACGGTACATCCGTGCCGGACGCATCATGAAGGAAAAACTCGAGCGTACCGTGCGAATATCGCCGATTAATCCGGATTCCAGCAGGTTACGCACCCGCGCGTGTTGCGGATGAAACGGGTACATGAAACCTTCCATGACGTTGACTTTATGCTTTTTCGCCGCAGTATTAATGGCGTCGATATCGCTTGTTTTCAGCGCCATCGGCTTCTCGCACAACACATGTTTGCCGTGCTCTATGGCGCGTAGTGTCCACTCGGCATGTTCGTGATTGGCAAGGGGAATGTAGACAGCTTGAATATCGGGATTTTTTAATACCGCGTCCAAGTCATTGCCGGTCTTTACCGTGTTCAGGTGCGGGGCGTATTGCTTTAAGGTTTGCTCGGCGGCGCCGGGACGGCGGCTGGCGATCGCAATCAATTCTGAATTCGGAGCCTCGACGATGGCGGGCAGCAGGCGTTCATTAACCCGCGCCGCGCCGAGTATGCCCCATTTCAAGGTGACGGGTTTATTCATAACTAAACAGGCTGTTGGTTGATGTGAAGATTAATTGTACCTTGTCGGCTGGTTTTAGTATCGGTTTTACACGGGGTGATTAATGAAAAAGTCTAAAAAATGATTCATTAATGTTTTTTGCCAAGATAAATCGGCGCGACGGCTCCATTTAAGTCTTTTGCTCATACGACAATCCAAGTCGATATGTTAATTCCCTCAAACCTTTAGCAATCGCCTGTTATAATGGCGCCCGTTTTTTTACCATTAATATTGTTAGCACCATGTACACCCTTATTTCCAATCAGGACAACCGGCAGTTGGCGGAAAACACCGAAAAATCCGGCGATTTGTTACGTAAAGACACGGCTTTTTATTACGATGAATGTTATTGGGATTACCTGATTACCTGGTGCAACCGCGAAAATCTGGCTTTTCACTACGGTTATTGGGATGAAGCCGCGCCGTACCGCCATCACGAAGCCCTGGTTAATAAAAACCAACTGTTGTACGACGTTACCCGCATCAAACCGGAAGAGCGTGTGCTGGACGCCGGTTGCGGTGTGGGCGGCAGCTGTATCTGGATGGCGAAAAATTACGGTAACCGGGCGACGGGTTTGACCGTCAGCAGCGAACAGGCCAAATACGGCGCTAAACACGCCAAACGACAGGGTGTTGCCGATCTGGTCGATTTTAAAGTGGCGGATTTTTGCCAAATGCCTTTTGAAGACGAATCTTTCGATGTGGTGTGGGCGCTGGAAAGCTCGTGTTATGCGGTCGATAAAGGCGATTTTTTAAAAGAAGCTTATCGGGTGCTGCGTCCTGGCGGCCGCGTGGTGGTTTGCGACGGCTTTTTTACCCGTCGTGAATTCAATCAGGACGAGTGGAAAGAAATCATTGTTTGCCTGAATGGATGGGCGGTGCCGAATTTGTGCATTAAAGACGAATTCAGCGGTATGCTGGCGCAACACGGTTTTCACGACATCACCATGCGCGATCTGATGCCGGAAACGATGGATTCGATTAATTACATGCTGAAGGTGGCTAAACGCTGGCGTCCGATTCATATCGCCAGCGAATGGCTGGGCTTGCGTACGGAAGGCCAGATTGCGAATTATCAGGTCGGCATTTCACAACATTATCTGTTTACCAAGAATTTGACCGCTTACTGTATATTTACCGGGCAAAAATAACGCATTCCGGCGCCTCAAAGGCTTACCGGTCACTATTTTGCTTTGTCTGGTAAGCGGATGAGCGCAAATCCAAACATCTATGACGATTAATAAACGCATTATCTTATTAATGACTGTTCTTTTGATCTGCGTCAGCTGCGATCAGGGTACGAAATCGATAGCGGAATCGTATCTGCCGAAAACCGAAGTCTGGTCGTTTTGGGGCGATACCGTTCGTCTGCAATTGGCGCATAACAGCGGTGCTTTTTTAAGTTTGGGCGCGGCCTTGCCGGACGCCTGGCGAGCCGGGCTTTTCTCAGCCGGCGTGGCATTGCTGTTGATCGTATTAATGGGTTACATACTGTTCAGCAAGTCGTTGTCCTCATTGGAAATTATCGCGCTGACCTTAATGCTTGCGGGCGGCGTCGGCAATTTGATCGATCGGATGTTGTTCGGCTATGTGGTTGATTTTATGAACATTGGTGTGGGTGCGTTGCGTACCGGTGTGTTTAACGTAGCCGATATGGCTGTGAGCGCAGGCGTACTATTGTTGTTTGCCGATATGGTGAAGCCTGCGGCTACTTCTGATTAATGGCTTAAAATCCCTGGCTAATCATTTAACTATACGCATCAACCGTCATTAATTAATAGTTATGCCCAATCCTGTTGTAATCAGCATCGTACTGTTGCTCTGCAGCAATGTATTTATGACCTTTGCCTGGTATGCGCATCTGAAAGAACTGCACGGCAAACCCTGGATTATCGCGGCATTAATCAGCTGGGGTATCGCCTTATTCGAATATCTGCTACAAGTGCCGGCGAATCGTATCGGTTACACGGCGTTAAGCGTCGGCCAGTTAAAAATCATGCAGGAAGTGATTACCCTGTCAATTTTTGTGCCGTTTTCGGTATTCTATCTGCGCGAACCGTTAAAGCTGGATTACCTTTGGGTAGGTTTGTGTCTGTTTTTAGCCGTCTATTTCATGTTCCGGGAAAAATTTTAAACTTGAAAATTTAGCCGCAACTGAAAATACAGTTTTTCACCATGTGAAAGTCAGGGATGACGTCTTTCGCCCTGAGACGGCCACTTTTTTTCGGGCAACTTGCCCGTCAATTTCAGCATTAATAATATACCGGCCCGGCTTAAGGTTGACGTATAAATAAGGTCCTTGCGCGACGGTATCCAGTTGTACATTGCCCTTCGTGTCCGCTATTTGTACGTGAACATTGCTCAGGTATTCGCCCGATCCGCGCGCCGCAAACAACAAATTCAGGTTGTAGACGCTCCGGGCCGCTTCCAAAGCGCTGCGTTCGTCATCGCCTACACCCCGCTTATGTAGGCCACATCTCCTTGGGTTTGTGGTTCCATCGTTGTTTGCTGGCGTAAACAGCTGGCGAAAGCGCCAGACAAATCAGGATAATTTGCTTAAATAACAAGTGGTTCATGATAATCTCCTTATACATTAATAAACGTAACGTCCCTTGTTTATGCCCTTCTTACTTAACCTTAATAAGGGGCTTTGTTATTAATCAGATAAAATTTTTAGAGCATTTGTTCCGGACTAAATTTACGAAAAGCCGAATAAAAAGATTGTGGTTCAAGTTAAGGTATAACACCGTGCTTAACCGAGCATTAATTAAATCTAACTACAAAATTGCATGCAGTCTATCTGGCAAATCATAAGCGGCCGGATTGTTGGGGCGACAACTTTGGGCCTATCGTGTAAAATTGTCCGTTGTTTTGGTTGAATGCGGCGTATAAATAATCGTGCAAATCTCTGTTGTCATTCCGGTTCGGAACGAGGAAGAAAATATTCTGCCTTTAATTGAGGAAATTAATGTCGCTTTGGATGGCATTAATGAACACGAAATCATTGTAGTGGATGACGGCAGCGACGACCGCACCCAGGACGTATTAATAAAAGCACAGAAAAAACACAAATCTCTGCGGGTAATCCGGCATGAGCAAAGCTGCGGTCAAAGCACCGCGGTGCATACAGGCGTCAAGGCGGCGAAGTATCCGGTCATCGCCACGTTGGATGGCGACGGACAGAACGATCCGGCGGATATTCCGAGGCTTTTCGATTTGCTTATACAACAAAATAAACAAAACAATCGCTTATGGATGATTGCCGGGTGGCGCAACAAACGTCACGATTCGGCCTGGAAACTGTTTTCATCCAAATTCGCCAATACGGTGCGCGGCGCATTGTTGGGCGATAACACGCCGGATACCGGCTGCGGGTTAAAAGTATTCTTCCGCGATAAGTTTTTGCAATTGCCTTATTTCGATCACATGCACCGGTTTTTACCGGCATTAATCATCAGGGCGGGCGGTCAGGTCGTATCGGAACCGGTCAACCATCGGGCAAGGTCGCAAGGTTATTCTAAATACGGTACATTAGACCGGTTATGGGCGGGGATTACCGATCTCGCGGGAGTCATGTGGTTAATAAGACGGGCGAAAACAACGAAAATTGAGGAAATACAACGTGGTGCTTGATGAAAAAACAATATGGTTGGGTATCGGCTTTCTTGGCCAGGGGTTGTTTTCGGCGCGTTTCATCGTGCAATGGATCTCCAGCGAACGGCAGAAAAAGAGCATCATTCCGGTTGCTTTTTGGTATTTCAGCATCGCAGGCGGCGCAACGCTGTTGGCTTACGCTATCCACATCAAAGACCCGGTTATTATTCTAGGACAAGCAACGGGTTTGTTTGTTTATCTTCGTAATCTGTATTTTGTGTTGTACGAACGCAAAAATTTAAGTCCGGAATAAAGATTAATCCTAAGAAAATGCCCCGATTTTTTTTGTCCAAGCCGTATCCGGCTTTGCTATGGGCAATTCTTACTCTTGTCAGCTTGTCGCTGCGGCCGTTATTTCCCATTGATGAAACCCGTTACGCGGCGGTCGCCTGGGAAATGTGGCATACCGGCGATTTTTTAGTCCCGCATTTAAACGGCGAAACCTACAGCCACAAACCGCCTCTGCTGTTTTGGTTAATTCACCTTAGCTGGTTGATTTTCGGGGTAAATGAATGGTCCTTACGCCTGATTGCACCTTTATTTTCGTTAGCCGGTTTGTATTTGTCCCAGGCGGTAGCCAGATTATTGTGGACAGAGAAGGGGCAGATAGCGCAATTAACGCCACTGGTGTTGCTGGGTACTTATTTTTGGATGGTGTACGGTACATTGACGATGTTCGACATCATGCTGAGTTTCTTTGCCTTGCTGGGCATCTATGCATTCTTGTTATTAATTCGCCACGGCTTGTCGATTAAACGTTGGCTGTTGCTGGGCGTCGCTATCGGCGGCGGCGTGTTGACGAAAGGACCGGTCATTTTGCTGCATTTGCTGCCTTTCGGCTTGTTGTCGCCGTGGCTGCTATCGTCGGCGCTTTCTTCATACGGCAAATCCCGCTGGTATCTAGGGCTGTTAACTGCCGTATTGACCGGCGCTGCGATTGTTTTGTGCTGGGCAATCCCTGCCGGTATGGCAGGTGGCGAAACCTATCGCAAGGCGATTTTTCTGGGTCAAACCAGCGGTCGTATAGTCGATTCGTTCGCCCATAAACTGCCGTTTTGGTGGTATTTGCAGTTATTACCTTTATTACTCTTGCCCTGGGTATTAATCAAGCCGTTCTGGTTGGGAATAAAGCAATTCAATCAACACGATTTCGGGTTACGATTTTGCCTGGTGTGGGCCATCCCGGTGTTGATAGCGTTTTCGCTGGTAAGCGGCAAACGCATTCATTACCTGTTGCCGTTAATGCCTGCACTGGCGTTGACGATTGCGTGGCTGCTGGCGTATTGCGCCGACGTCGATTGGCGGCGGGTGCACTGGGTTATAGCAGCAATTTTCGCATTGACCGGGCTGGTATTGTTAATCCTGCCATGGTCGCACGTTATTCCGGTTCCGCCATTAATAACCGGGTTGTCGCCGCTTTGGGGCGGCTTACTGCTGCTTAATGCCTGCATTTTGGCGATTGTGTGTCCCAAAAACGCTGTTAGCGCCGTCAATTACATCTGTATTGCTGCAATCGCCAGTGCGCTGATTCTGTGTGCAGGATTCTTTCAAATGCAGAGCTATCGCTTCGATACGGCTCCGGCAGCCCAAAAAATTGCCGAATTAATGGCGAAACAACAGCCGATTGCATTCGTAGGCGGCAAATATCACGGGCAATTTCACTTTGCCGGGCGGTTAACTCAGTCGATTAAATTGCTGGTTAATCAAGACGAGTTGCTGGCTTTTATGCAGCAGAACCCGAATGGTATTGTCTTGGTAGAACACAAGGAAAATGCCGGATTGCCTGAAACAGCCGTCAGTTACCGTTATCCGTTTAAAAGCCATCAGGTCAGTTTTGTCGCCTGCCGGTCATTAATCGCCAATCCGGCATTGATTTCACAATTAAAACCGGCTTGAAATACGGCGCTATCATCAGCCCATTTTAATTTCGATTTATCCAATCGTTTTGAAATTACCGCGTATTAAGCGGCAATTTATTGAATTATAGGAATAAAATAGGCGTTCTATATTTATTCGCCGAATCGTAAAAACTGCGAATCGACATCCGTTATCGCGGTTTTCATCGCGTATCGGTATATGATTCATTTTCCGTATTTTGAACGCAACAACTTCGACGTAAAGCTCACAATTTGATACAATTAACATTTTGTTGGCGCAGAAATTGCGGTCGAAAAAAAACAATTAATAACTACAGGCCTGGTCATTAATAAACACCGGGCGACAACGCCATTACCCCGTTGCCGGGGCTTCTTACACTAAGGATAATGTCAGACTTCGCAAAAGAAATCATACCTGTCAATCTCGAAGACGAGATGAAGCAGTCGTATCTCGCCTATTCTATGAGCGTTATCGTCGGACGGGCGTTACCGGATGTCAGAGACGGTTTGAAACCGGTGCATCGCCGGATCTTGTACGGCATGAGCGAAGCCGGTAACGATTGGAATAAGCCCTATAAAAAATCCGCCCGTATTGTCGGGGACGTCATGGGTAAATACCACCCGCACGGCAACATGGCGATTTACGACACCATGGTTCGGATGGCGCAGCCGTTTTCCATGCGCTATCTGTTGGTGGACGGGCAGGGCAATTTCGGTTCGGTGGACGGCGATCCGCCGGCGGCAGACCGTTATACCGAGGTTCGTTTAGCTAAAATATCTCATGAAATGCTGGCCGATCTGGACAAGGAAACCGTCGATTTTGCGCCGAACTACGACGAATCGGAAATTGAGCCGGTGGTTTTACCCACCAAAATTCCGGGTTTGCTCATTAATGGCTCGTCGGGAATTGCCGTGGGTATGGCGACCAACATTCCGCCGCATAACCTGACGGAAGTCATTAATGCTTGTCTGCATCTTATTGAACATCCTGATGCTACCGTTCAGGATTTAATGATCCATGTGCCGGGACCGGATTTTCCCACCGCCGGTTTCATTAATGGCGCTGCCGGGATTTATCACGCCTACAGCACGGGGCGTGGCAAAATTTATTTACGTGCGCGCTGTCAATTTGAAGACGTTGGCGACGGCGGCAGGCAAGCCATTGTGGTCAGCGAACTGCCTTATCAAGTTAATAAGGCGGAATTGCAAAAGAAGATTGCCGAACTGGTCAAAGAAGGCAAAATCGAAGGGATAAGCGCCATTCGCGACGAATCCGATAAGGACGGTATGCGCCTGGTCATCGAGCTTAAACGCGGCGAAGTGCCCGATGTAGTGTTGAATAACCTGTACAAGCAAACCCAGTTTGAAGTGGTATTCGGCGTTAATATGGTGGCTTTGCTGGATGGTCGTCCGTATTGCCTGAGCCTTAAGGAAATTTTGCAGGCCTTTGTCGATCACCGTCGTGAAGTCGTTACCCGCAGGACGATTTTCGATCTCCGTAAGGCGCGGGAACGTGCGCATGTGTTAGAAGGGCTTGCCGTGGCACTGGCTAATATCGACGACATGATCGAATTAATCAAGACCTCGCCCAACCGCGCCGAAGCGCGGGAAGGTTTGATGCGCCGTACCTGGGATGCCGGATTAGTCGTCTCCTTGCTGGACCGGGCGGACGCAAACCGCTCCCGTCCGGAAGATTTAGCACCGGAATTCGGCATTTACGGCGATCAATACCGCTTGTCCGAGGGGCAGGCGACAGCGATTCTGGAGCTCCAGCTGCAACGTTTAACCGGTCTGGAGCAAGATAAAATTATCGATGAATACAAAGAGTTGCTGGTGCAAATCGACGAATATTTACATATTCTTGCCAGCGATCAGCGCTTGATTGAAATCATCCGCGAGGAATTAACCGAAATCCGAAACGAATACGGCGATAAACGCCGTACCGAAATTATCCATACCCAGCTGGATTTAACCGACGGCGATTTAATCACCGAAGAAGACATGGTCGTCACCATGTCGCATGAAGGCTATGTCAAGTCGCAACCGTTGACCGATTATCGGGCGCAGCGGCGCGGCGGACGCGGTAAATCCGCAACCGCGACCAAGGAAGAGGATTATGTCGATAAACTGATCGTCGCCAATACCCATGACACCATTTTGTGTTTTTCGTCATTCGGCAAAGTTTATTGGCTGAAAGTGTACCAATTGCCGGTTGCCAGCCGCGCCGCCAGAGGTAAGCCCTTTGTTAACCTGATTGCGCTGGATGAAGGCGAGAAGATTAACGCCATACTTCCGGTTAAGGAGTTCAGCGAAAACAAATATATCTTCATGGCGACCTCTTCGGGTACAGTCAAAAAGACTGCATTAAACGAATTCGAACGGCAACGCGCCAACGGTAAAATTGCCATCGATCTCAGGGAAAACGACAGACTGGTCGGCGTTGCGATTACAGACGGGCAGCAGAATGTCATGCTGTTCGCCAGCAACGGCAAGGCCAATTGCTTTAATGAAGACGATGTGCGCCCGATGGGACGGACGGCGACGGGTGTGCGCGGCATGAAACTGGCCGAAGAACACAAAGTCATTTCCTTGATTATCGGTGCGGAAGGTATGGTATTAACGATTACCGAAAACGGTTACGGCAAGCGTACTAACATCGACGAATTTACCGTCCACAATCGCGGCGGACAGGGCATGATCGCCATGCAAACGTCGGAACGCAACGGTGCATTAGTCGGCGCCGTGCTGGTTAATGAACACGATGAGATCATGTTAATCACCGATGGCGGCACGTTGGTGCGTACGCCGGTGGACGGCATTTCAGTGGTCGGCAGAAACACCCAGGGTGTCCGCATCATTCGTCTCGATAAAGGCGAAAAAGTCATTGGCGTTGACCGGATTGCCGGTTTGGCGGGCGAAGAGAGCGACGATGACGATGATTTTACGGATGACGAACCAACCGATCAAACCGATACACAGCAAGATTCTATTAATAATCAAGATCAGAACGGAGCAGAGTAAGTCATGAGCAGGGTTTATAATTTCAGTGCCGGACCTTCGGCTTTTCCAGAAGCCGTGTTGCGGCAAGCCCAGGCGGATATGCTGGAATGGCGTGACAGCGGCATGTCCGTGATGGAAATGAGCCATCGCGGCAAGTTTTTTTCCCTTATTGCGGAAGAATTGGAAGCCGATTTACGGGAATTAATGGCCATCCCTGATAATTACAAGGTATTGTTTTTACAAGGCGGTGCTTCCGCCCAGTTTTCGTTTATTCCGCACAACATTCTGAACGGAAAAACCAAAGCCTGTTATGTCAATACCGGCGCATGGTCGGAAAAAGCCATCCAGGATGCCAAAAAAGTATGCGAAGTCGTGATCAGCGCCAGCGGCGAAGCCGGTAAATTTACCGATATTCCCAACAATGCCTCGTGGGCTATCGACCCGGACGCTGCCTATTTGCACTATACTTCCAACGAAACCATTCATGGCGTTGAGTTTCAGGGTATTCCTGACAGCCAAGGATTAACGCTGGTGTCTGATATGTCGTCCAATATTTTATCACGAGCCGTGGACGTCAGCCGATTCGGCATTATTTACGCCGGCACGCAAAAAAACATGGGTCCGGCGGGCGTAACCGTGGTAATTGTCCGGGAAGATCTGGTCGGTCACGCATCCAAGCATACGCCGCCAGTGTTCGATTACGCCCAACAGGTAAAGAATGGTTCCATGTTGAACACGCCGGCCACGTATAACTGGTATCTTGTCGGGTTGGTACTAAAATGGTTGAAAGAGCAGGGCGGTGTCGCCGCGATTGAACAGCGCAACATTAATAAAGCAAAAAAACTGTACGATGTGATCGACCAGTCTGCGTTGTACCGGAATCCTGTCGAAAAATCAGTAAGATCGCGTATGAATGTGCCGTTTATTCTCACCGATGAAGCACTGGATAAACCGTTTCTGGCAGGGGCGGAAGCCAACGGGTTGTTTGAGTTGAAAGGGCATCGTTCGGTAGGCGGTATGCGAGCAAGCATTTATAATGCCATGCCCGAATCCGGTATTAATGCGTTGTGCGAATTCATTAAGGAATTTGAGCGTACGCACTGATCTGTAACACTATGAATGAAAAAGAACTTTCTGCAGTGCACGTTACGCCGCTGAATGAGCTGAGGGATAAGATCGATACTATCGATCAGGAAATCCTGATGTTGATTAATCAGCGGGCAAGCTGCGCCCTGGAGGTTGCGAAAACCAAAATAGCTTTGGGAGAGCAGGGTTCTTTTTACCGTCCAGACCGAGAGTCGCTGGTTTTGCGCCGGATTAAAGAATTGAATCCAGGCCCGTTACCCAACCAAACGGCGGTGCGTTTCTTCCGGGAACTGATGTCGTCCTGTCTGGCGCTGGAAAAACCTCTCGATGTCGCCTATCTCGGCCCGGAAGGTACATTTACCCAGCAAGCGGTGCTTAAACATTTCGGCAACGCGGTTAAAGCCATCCCGGAAGCCACCATTAATGATATTTTTACCACGGTTGAAAATGGCGGCTGCCAATTCGGCGTGGTGCCGGTGGAAAACTCAACGGAAGGTATTATCAGTTATACTTTCGATCGCTTTTTAGTGTCACCCCTGTATATTTGCGGCGAGGTGGAAATTCAGATTCATCAGAATTTGATGAGCAAACAGTCGGATAGGACGTTGATTAATGAGATTTTTTCACACCAACAATCGTTGGCGCAATGCCGTCAATGGCTCGACAGAAATTTTCCGAATGTAAAATTGTCGGCGGTCAGCAGCAATTCCGAGGCGGCTAAGTTGGCTTCCGTCACAGCCAATACGGCCGCCATTGCCGGAAGAGCGGCAGCGGAAGTGTATAACCTTCATATTCTTGAGAAAAATATTGAAGACGAGTCCAACAACACCACTCGTTTTATCATTATCGGCAAACAAACCTCCGCATCGACGGGAAATGATAAGACGTCCCTCGTGGTTTCTACCGGCAATCAGCCCGGCGCGTTACATAAAATTCTCGAGCCATTTGCCAAGCTCGGTATCGGTTTATTAAATATCGAACCCCGGCCTTCCCGCAAAGGCTTGTGGGAATATGTGTTTTTTATTGATATTGAAGGGCATAGCGACGACGAAATGGTGGCACACGCGCTGGAAATGCTGAGAGGCCATGTGAGTATGCTAAAACTACTGGGTTCCTATCCCAAGGCAGTGCTGTAATTTCAGACTGTTCTAAAGCGCTTAAACATAACCGGATATTCATGGGACTTAATCATACAATCTATAACCTTGCTGTTGACGGCGTTCGTCAGCTTGTGCCTTATGTGCCGGGCAAGCCCATTGAAGAACTGGAGCGCGAACTGGGCATTGCCAATATCATCAAGCTGGCTTCCAATGAAAACCCGTTGGGACCCGGCAAGCGCGCCTTGGCGGCGATTAATGCCGCGCTGCCGAAACTCACGTTATATCCGGACGGCAACGGTTTTAACCTTAAATTCGCGCTGGCTAAAAAATACGCGCTGGATATGGCGCAAATTACTCTGGGCAACGGTTCGAACGAGTTGCTGGAACTGGTGGCGCGGGCGTTTTTAAAGCCCGGTTTAGAAGCCATGTTCTCCGAGCATGCGTTTGCCGTTTATCCCATCGTCACGCAAGCTGTCGGTGCGACGGCGATAGTGGTTCCGGCGCTGCATTACGGCAACAATTTGGACGCCATGTTATCCCGGATTAATGACAAAACCCGAATAATTTTTATCGCCAATCCCAATAATCCGACCGGTACGCTGCTGAAGCAGTCTGAACTTCAACGCTTTATTAATGCCTTGCCCAACCATTGTATTTGTGTGCTGGATGAGGCTTATTTCGAATATGTTATTGATCGGGAAGGCATTAATTCGATTGACTGGTTGAAGACTAATCCTAATTTGATCATTACCCGCACGTTCTCTAAAGCGTACGGATTGGCCGGATTGCGCATCGGTTACAGTCTATCCAGTCCGGAAATCGCTGATATTTTGAATCGTGTTCGCCAGCCCTTTAATAATAATGCCTTGGCATTAGCGGCCGCAGAAGCGGCTTTAGCTGATGAGGCTTATTTACAGGAAACAGTGGCGGTTAATAGCCGGGGCATGGTCGATTTAACCGATGGTTTTAAAAAGTTGGGATTGGAATGGATTCCTTCGGCAGGAAACTTCGTTTCTGTCGATCTAAAACGTCCGGCGCAACCGGTTTACGAAGCGCTGTTGCACTTAGGCGTTATCGTGCGGCCTGTCGCCAATTACGGGATGCCCAATCATCTTCGCATCAGTATCGGTACGCAAGCTGAAAATATGAGTTTTCTCAAAGCATTACAAGAAGTAGTTAAAAATGTTTAACAATCTTTGCATTATTGGCGTCGGATTAATCGGCGGTTCCGTTGCGCGCGCTGCCAGAAAGCACGGATTGTGCAAAAAAATAACCGGGTTTGGCAGGGAAAACGACCTGCAAAACCTGGAACTGGCGAAGAAATTAGGTGTTATCGACGACTATAATCTCAATGTCGAGGCGGCATTAACAGGTGTCGATTGTGTTGTTATAGCAACGCCCGGCGGTAGTCTTGAAGCCATTTTCACCCTGCTTAAACCGTTTTGGCGCGACGACATAATCTGCACTGACGTGGGTAGCACCAAGGCTAATGTGTTTTCGGCTGCCGAGCGGGTTTTCGGTGAGATACCTAATAATCTGGTACCCGCTCATCCCATCGCCGGCGCAGAGCAAAGCGGGGTGATCGCGTCGGTAGACGATCTGTTTGTCGCTAAACGATTAATCATCACGCCCCATAAACTGACCGATCCGCTTGCAATGCAAAGAATTTGGTCGTTTTGGGAAAAAATCGGCGCCAAAGTGGTGGCGATGGACGCCAACTATCATGACGCTATTCTGGCCGCAACCAGCCATTTGCCGCATATCGTTGCCTTCGCCATGGTCGATTTATTAGGGCATAAAGACGAGCAGTCGGCGATTTTCCAATACGCAGCCGGAGGATTCAGGGACTTTACCCGCATAGCCTCCAGCGATCCGACCATGTGGACGGATATTTGCCTAGCCAACAAGCATGAAATTATTCAATTAATAGATGACTTAAAAGATGAATTAACCAAAATCCAGCAATGTTTGCAAAATGACGACCAGCAAAAACTGTTCAATACCTTTAATTATGCCGGTCAGGCGCGGCAACGCTTTCTCAGAATTTACGAAAACTAGACTATGACAACAACTATTACTTTTACGGTGCAGCCGGGCGGGCAATTACGTGGCGAAGCGCGGGTGCCGGGCGACAAATCCATGTCGCACCGCTCGATTATGCTGGGTTCGATTGCCGAAGGCGTGACGCATGTGACCGGCTTTTTAGAAGCGGAAGACGCCTTATCCACCTTACAGGCGTTTCGCGATATGGGTGTCAAGATTGAGGGGCCGGAAAACGGCTGCGTCACCATTCATGGCGTAGGAAAACACGGATTAAAAACACCGCAAAAAGACTTGTATCTGGGTAATTCCGGTACCTCCATGCGTCTGTTAGGCGGGTTATTGGCAGGTCAGCCGTTCAATACCGTATTAACCGGCGATAAATCACTGTCCGGACGGCCCATGAAACGCGTGACTGCGCCATTAACAACGATGGGCGCCGTTATTAATACTACGGACTCTGGCACGGCGCCGTTGGCGATTACCGGTCAGAACGGGCAACTGCAGGGCATCGATTACGTCATGCCGATGGCAAGCGCACAGGTGAAATCCTGTTTATTATTGGCCGGCATGTATGCGCAAGGCGAGACCAGCGTGACCGAACCCGCGCCAACGCGGGACCATACCGAACGCATGCTGACCGGTTTCGGCTATCCTGTCACCCGCAACGACAACAAAATCAGCATTAACGCCAATGGCAAATTGACCGCTTGCGACATCGATGTGCCCAGCGATATTTCATCCGCTGCGTTTTTTCTGGTCGGCGCATCCATCGCTTCCGGGTCGGATGTTACCTTAAAGCATGTCGGCATTAATCCAACCCGCACCGGCGTTATCGACATTCTGCGGTTAATGGGCTCTAGCATCGACGTCATTAATGAACGGGAAGTCGGCGGCGAACCGGTAGCCGATCTGCATATTGTCGCCAAGCCATTGCAAGGTATCGATATTCCGGAAGATCTAGTACCGCTGGCAATCGATGAATTTCCGGTATTATTTGTCGCGGCGGCCTGTGCCGAAGGCCGGACACGATTGACCGGTGCGGAAGAGCTGCGCGTAAAAGAGTCGGATCGAATCCAGGTGATGGCTGACGGTCTGGTGCAATTAGGCGTCGATGCTACGTCCACGCCGGACGGTATGGTTATTAACGGCGGTAAAACTATCGGCGGCGGCGTTGTCGATTCGCACGGCGATCATCGTATCGCGATGGCGTTTGCGATTGCCGGGTTGCGCGCCAGCGCGCCGATTAAGATACTGGATTGCGCCAATGTTAATACTTCATTCCGCGAATTTAAAGACATTGCTACCAAGCTGGGCTTGGGGCTAGTGAGTGAAGAATCAGCGGTGAACTAATGACCATCCCCGTATTAACGATAGACGGTCCCAGCGGCGCAGGCAAAGGCACTGTCAGCAGGCAGGTGGCGAAACAATTGGGCTGGCATTATTTGGATAGCGGTTCAATTTACCGTTCCTTAGCCATCGCCTTGTTGCAGAATAACGTTAACCCGGCTCAGGTCGGTGACATCGTTAATACGGCCCGGAATATGGATTTAGCGTTCGATTGTACCGGCGAATTAGAGGTGACATTAAACGGCATCGACATAACACCCCAGTTAGGGACTGAATCAACCGGCAATATGGCGTCGAAAATTGCGGCATTACCTGAAGTAAGGCAGGTATTACTGCAAAAACAAAAGGATTTTAAAAAACTGCCGGGCTTGGTGGCGGACGGCCGCGATATGGGAACTATCGTCTTTCCCGAAGCAAATCCCAAGATTTTTTTGACGGCAAGCGCCGAAGAAAGAGCGGTAAGACGTTATAAACAGTTGATGGAAAAAGGAATTGATGTTAACATTCGACAGATAACCAGTGAGATCGAAGAACGTGACCGTCGCGATAAGGAGCGAGCAATAGCCCCTTTGGTTCCGGCGGAGGATGCGTTTTTCATCGATTCATCTGCGATGACCATTAATGAAGTCATCGCCCAGGTGCTGAGTTTAGTCCCGCAACACCGGTCTGCTTAATCGCAATATATCATTGCTGCGGTTTTTTTAACTTTTTAATTTGATGAAGGTTTGCTGCGTTTATAGCAAACCTGGGAATATACAATGAGCGAAAGCTTTGCTGAATTACTTGAAGAAAGTTTAAATAAAGTCCAAATGAGTCCTGGCTCAATGTTAATGGGAACAGTCATTGACATTGAAAACGATATGGTGATCGTCAGTACTCAATCGAAATCCGAAGGCATCATTCCAAAATGGCAATTCCTTAATAATAAAGGCGAACTGGAAGTTAAAGTCGGCGATGAAATAGAAGTCGCCTTAGACATGTTTGAGGATGGGCTGGGCGCAACCCTGCTTTCTCGGGATAAAGCAAAGAAGAATAAAGCTTGGGCCGAATTGGAAAATGCCTACGAAAAACAAGAAACCGTCATTGGCCAGATCAACGGCAAGGTACGCGGCGGGTTTACCGTTGCCGTCGGCGCGTTGCGGGCGTTTTTGCCGGGTTCATTAGTGGATGTCCGTCCGATTCGCGATACCGCTTTCCTGGAAAACCGCGATCTCGAATTTAAAGTTATCAAAATCGACCAAAAACGCAACAACGTGGTGCTGTCGCGCCGTGCCGTTGTCGAAAAAGAGTACAGCGAAGAGAGAGAAGAGTTGCTGAAAACTCTGGAAGAAGGCGCTATTGTCACCGGTATGGTGAAAAACCTCACGGATTACGGCGCTTTCATCGATTTGGGCGGTATCGACGGTTTGTTGCATATCACCGATATGGCATGGCGCCGCGTCAGACATCCGTCCGAATGCGTTGAAATCGGCCAGGAAATAAAAGTTAAAGTCATGAAATACGATAAAGAGAAAAATCGTGTTTCCCTCGGTATGAAGCAAATGGGCGAAGACCCATGGCAAAATATCGCCAGACGTTATCCTGCCGGCTCGCGCGCATTCGGTAAAGTGAACAATCTGACCGATTACGGCTGCTTTGTTGAGATCGAAGAAGGTGTGGAAGGCTTGGTGCATGTCTCGGAAATGGATTGGACCAACAAAAATGTTAATCCTTCCAAGCTGGTACAGCTAGGCGACGAAGTCGAGGTGATGATTCTGGAAATCGACGAAGAGCGCCGCCGCATCTCCTTGGGCATGAAACAATGCAAGCCTAATCCGTGGGATGAATTTGCCGTAACGCATAACAAAGGCGATAAAATCACCGGTAAAATTAAATCCATCACCGATTTCGGTATCTTTATCGGTCTGGACGGCGGCATAGACGGTTTGGTGCACAGTTCCGACATTAGCTGGGCTGAAGACGGCGAAGCATCCGTCCGCGACTACAAAAAAGGCGACGAACTGGAAACAGTGATTTTGGCAGTAGATGCCGAACGTGAACGGATTTCTTTAGGTATCAAGCAATTAGTACAGGATCCTTTCCAAAATTTTCTGGCGACCAATGAAAAAGGCAGTCTGATTAAAGGTGTTATTAAAGAAGTAGACGCCAAAGGCGCTGTCGTTACCTTAGCAGATCACGTGGAAGGTTATATCAGAGCTTCAGAAATTCAACGTGATCGCGTTGAAGACGCTCGCACCTTACTGAAAGAAGGCGATGAGGTGGAAGCCAAATTCATTGGCGTTGATAAAAAAAGCAAAACGATTTCCTTGTCAATTAAGGCGAAAGAAAATGATGAAGAAGCAAGTTCCATCAAAGAACACGGCCAACAATCGACTGGATCGCCAACTTTTGCCGATATTTTTAAACAAATAGAAAAATAATAAGTTATCATTGAGCGGGGGTTGACAAATCGTGAACTCCCCTCGTTTTCTTTCATTTTTGCAGGACAGAATGTGACGAAATCTGAACTAATTGAAGCTCTAGCCAAGCAACAACCGCACTTGCCGATTAAAGATGTCGAGATGGCTATAAAGTGCATTATCGAGAAAATGAATCATGCTTTATCTTCAGGTGACAGAATAGAAATCAGGGGATTCGGCAGCTTTTCATTGCATATGCGGCCGCCTCGGGTGGGTCGCAACCCAAAAACCGGAGAGTCGGTACAGCTTTCCAAAAAATTCGTCCCGCATTTTAAACCCGGTAAAGAGTTACGCGACAGGGTGGACGAATCCAGCGGCAAATACAAAATCATCGATTAATTAATCATTAATTTCCATCGGCGAAAGGTAGTATCAATAACGGTATTACCTTATCTGTCTAACAACCTACTGCTTAACTATTTCGTGCGCTAATACAGCGTAAAAATCTTCTTAAATGCTCAATTACAGTCAGTAAACTGCGCTTTTTCGTCGATTTTTACCTTGTGTGAGTTTACGCTCATCGCGTTTTACCACCTGCCAAACTTCAAATTAATGATGCCGATTCAATGAGATATTGTGTTGGCGGCGTTAAGAGATCTCAAAACTGTTTTATTTCTTTACTGTAGCGTTAGTCGTTACTGAATATCGTAAATAGCTAGTAATCTGCCTGTCCACACACTCCAAAATTACAGAAGGAGTACATGGAAGCGAGCGAAGCCGAGCGATGTACGACGACCCCTGCGTAGCCGTAGAGGCCGGGCGTTTTGACGGAGTTGGAGCGCAAGCGTAGTGCGTAGTCAAAATGCAAGGCCATACGACACGGCGTCAAGTCATTCGCGCAAGGTCAAAATACGAAGCAAGGCGGAAGCCGATGTTTTGTGTTTTGGGCTGTAGCGGGACGAACGCAGGCCGCCGAAGGCAAACTCGCCACGTCATTTTTCGCTGCTGAAATCGGATTGGACCCCATTTCAGCTTTCGCGAAAAATAGTGGCGCGCTGGTAATAATCTTGTTAAAACTTGCTTGATAAGTCAAAAAGTTATGATATAGTTGTTATTAATGAGAATGATTATTGATACTTATTAATTACAATCGATTATTGTTTTCTTTTATTTACTATTCAATTAGATAGCTATGGGATTAAAAAATCTGGGAATTGGCGATTTAGCAAAAATTATCGGTTTTGAACCAAGCGGTAAGCCATACCGGAAGAAACTGCTGGCTATGGGACTGACTCCCGGTACAGAGTTTAAAATAACCCGGTTTGCGCCATTGGGCGATCCGGTGGAGATTAATTTACGGGGATTTTCCCTTACACTTCGTAAAGATGAGGCAGCTGTTTTACAAGTTGAAAAACTGTGACGCCACACAAAACCACTGTCGGTATTGCAGGCAATCCTAATTGCGGTAAATCGACGCTTTTTAACGCCCTGACCGGTGCTAGCCAACAGGTCGGCAACTGGCCGGGCGTTACCGTTGAAAAAAAAACCGGTGACTACCGGTTTAATCAGCAAATTATTAAGGTTGTTGATCTACCTGGCACTTATTCCCTCGAATCCTCCGACGACCATGTTTCTCCTGACGAGAAAGTAGCCAGGGATTTTATTGCCTCTGGCGAAGCGGGACTCATCATTAATATTGTTGATGCCTCCAACATAGAGCGCAATCTGTATTTGACTTCCCAATTGCTGGAAATGCAGGTGCCGATGATTCTGGCGTTAAACATGATGGATGTTGTCAAACAGCGCGGCATGAAGATCGATCTGGATTATCTGTCCCAGCTATTGGGTTGTCCTGTGGTGCCGATAGCCGCTGTAAACAAGCATGGTTTGTCCACATTGAAGGAAACCATTGCTCAGGCATTGATTAATCCGCCGATGCCGAAAATCCATGAGTATTACCAAATTTCCTTTGAAAACGCCATTAATGAGCTGATTTATGCCTTGCAGGCCGATAAAACGGATTATCGCTGTAACTTGCGTTGGCTGGCGATACGTTTATTGGAAGGCGATAGCTTGGCAAGAGAAATCGCGTCGCCAGCTATCGCCGCATTGACGCCGCGTTTGCAAGCCAAAATTGAAGCGGAAAGCGGCGATGAAATTGACATAATGGCGGCCGATGCCCGCTACAGTTTTGTTAATTTACTCACACAGAATGCAGTCAGTCGCATTAATGACGTAGGACGGCGAACCACGGAAAAAATCGATCGTGTTGTTCTGAACCGTTTTTTAGGAATACCAATATTTTTACTGGTTATGTACGCCATGTTTATGTTTACCATTAATATCGGCAGTGCATTTATCGATTTTTTCGATCAAGTCGTGGGGGTGGTATTGGTCGATGGCTTGAGTGAGTTGCTCTCGCAATGGGGTTTGGTGCCCTGGCTGATTGTGTTGTTGGCTAACGGCATCGGCGGCGGGATACAAGTGGTCGCCACGTTTATTCCGATCGTCGGCTTTTTATTTTTATTTTTATCGGTATTGGAAGACTCGGGTTACATGGCGCGGGCGGCGTTTGTGATGGATCGATTCATGCGTATGATCGGCTTGCCCGGCAAATCGTTCGTACCGATGATCGTCGGTTTCGGCTGCAATGTGCCCGCCATCATGGCAACTCGAACCCTGGAAAGCCAACGCGACCGGATATTAACCAATTTAATGAACCCGTTCATCTCCTGCGGTGCGCGCTTGCCGGTTTATGCCTTGTTTGCCGCCGCTTTTTTTCCGGTCGGCGGGCAGAATATCGTATTCGGATTGTACCTGTTGGGGATTGGCGTAGCCGTTCTTACCGGATTAATCATGCGTCATACCCTATTTAAGGGCGAAGTAATGCCCTTCATCATGGAATTGCCGGGCTATCATTTGCCCACCCTGCGCGGTGTCAGTATCAGAACCTGGAGCCGCCTGCGCTCGTTTTTATTCAATGCCGGTAAAGTCATCGTACCGATGGTATTAATCCTGAATTTCCTGAACGCCTTGGGCACGGATGGCAGTTTAGGCAATGAAAACAGCGATAAGTCGGTATTGACTGCGATCGGCAAAAGTCTGACTCCTGTGTTTCGTCCAATCGGCATTAATGACAGCAATTGGCCGGCAACGGTAGGCATATTTACCGGCGTACTGGCTAAAGAAGCGGTTGTCGGAACATTAAATGCGCTGTACAGCCAATCTGCGCAAAGCGACCCGGAAGAAGACAAGCCGTTCGAACTAAAAGAAGTATTAATCGATGCCAGCCTGACGATACCGGAAAACTTCCAAAAACTAGGCAAGAATATTTTGGATCCGTTAGGTATTAACATTAATAATGTCGATGAAATTGAAGAAGTTACAACAAACACCTACGCAGCTATGCAGTGCAGCTTCGACGGCAAAGCCGGGGCGTTCGCCTATTTGCTCTTTATTCTGCTGTACACGCCGTGCGTGACTGCAACCGCCGCCATCGTACGAGAATCGGGCCGCAACTGGGCTTTATTTACCGTATTTTGGACGACCGGCATCGCATACATGGTTGCAGTTGTCTTTTACCAAAGCGTCACTTTCAACCAACACCCTGAATATTCGTTGGCCTGGATAGGCGGATTAATGGCAGTGTTTGCATCCGTATTGTTCGGTCTATGGTTATACGGCAAAAGCACCCGGCCGCAACATCCGCAGGCGGTATTGTCATGATTTTATCCGAATTGCGCGACTATCTGCGCGATCAAAAACGCGTTGCATTAAAAGATATGCAAGACCGCTTTCATATCGAGGGCGACGCTTTACGGGGTATGTTGGAGAAGTGGATTGCCAAAGGCTATGTTAAAAAACTACCGTCCGGCACATCCTGTTCCTCTGGCTGCTGCCAGTGTGATCCGGCATTAATCGAATTGTACGAGTGGGTTGAAAGATAAACCGAACGCCTGCTTTCTGCAGCCCAAATCGTCATGCGATAGTGTATTTCATAAGGACACTCCCAAATATAGCAAGCCATTAATGATTAATCGGCTTTCATCGGCGTTAACACCGTGTTTTTAAAGCGAATACCATCCCATCCGTCGCGCATAAAACGGCGGATGTTCTGATGGTCGTTGCCTTGCGGGTTGAGCATAACATCCTTTGTGTAATAATCGCCGAACAGCCGTAAGGTTTGTTCCTTGCTCAACCGGTGCAGATGGGCGAAGGCGAAAATTTTGCAGGAGCCTTCATTAACGCCCGGCGGATTCGCCAGCGCATCTTCACCCAGTCCGTTGCTGAATTCAGTAGGCTGATAATGATAATTTTCAGTGATAACTACGATGGTTTCATGAAAGCTGATCGGTTCGCCATGAATGATTTTTTCGATAAATTTAGCAAGTGTCATGGTTTTATTAATGATTGATTAATGAATTCTTAGCCGTGTTTCATAATCCGCGCTTTTTCGCGCTGCCAGTCGCGGTCTTTGGCGGCGGCGCGTTTATCGTGCAGTTGTTTTCCCTTTGCCAGACCGATTTCCAATTTAGCGCGACCTTTCTTCCAATACATAGACAACGGAATGCAGGTATAACCTTTGCGTTCGACCGAGCCGATGAGTTTATTAAGCTCGTGCCGGTTAAGCAGCAGCTTTTTTTTACGGATAGCATCCGGGTTAACATGCGTAGATGCCGACAGCAAGGGTGAGATATGAGCGCGCTCCAGCCAGGCTTCACCGCGTTTCAACGTTACGTAACTTTCTTTCAATTGCACTTTACCTTCGCGAAGGCTCTTAACTTCCCAGCCCTCCAGCACAATGCCGGCTTCAAAGCGTTCCTCAATGTGATATTCGTGCGTGGCCTGCCGGTTAACGGCAATGGTGGCGTTGCCTGCCTGTTTTTTAGATGATTTCTTATCGGCCATAAAGTGGTAAGCGATTAATTCCGGCGTATTAGCTATAATCTTGCCATTTTACTCGATATGCTAATAATAATGGCGTTTCAATAAGGATGCAGTAGTATGGCTGACGATAAGAAATCCCAACAGATTGAATGGTCTTCACGGTTTGCGTTTATCCTGGCGGCGACCGGTTCGGCTGTCGGTTTGGGCAATATCTGGAAATTTCCCTATGTGACCGGCGAAAACGGCGGCGGCGCTTTTGTATTGGTTTATCTCTTATGCGTATTGTTGATCGGCGTGCCATTAATGATGGCGGAAATCATGCTGGGACGGCGCAGTAAGGAAAATCCGATTCACACGATGGAAATTTTAACCGAGGAAGCCGGTGCGGATCTTAACTGGCATTATCTGGGTTGGATGGGCGTTGCTGCCGGTTTTTTGATTCTGTCGTATTACAGCGTCATTGCCGGATGGTCGACGGCGTATGTCGTCAAGGCGTTCTTCGGCAGTTTTTCCGGCGCTAACGCCAGCGAGGTTAAGGCGATTTTCGATAATTTTGTCGCCAGCCCGATGCAATTAATCTTTTGGCACAGCGTATTTATGCTGGCGACCATGGTAATTGTGGCAAGAGGCTTAGAGAAAGGCTTTGAGCAATCGGTCAGGTTATTAATGCCTGGATTGTTTGCTTTGATGTTTTTACTGGTTGGTTACGCCATGACTACCGACGGTTATTTTAAGGGGCTGGATTTCTTATTTAAACCCGATTTTACGAAGTTAACAGCCAATTCCGTGCTGGTGGCGATGGGGCAGGCTTTCTTCAGTCTGAGTCTGGGTATGGGTGCAATTATGGTGTACGGCGCTTATTTGCCGAAAAACGTATCGATTGCCAAGTCCGCCGTGATTATTGCAGGAGCGGATACTGTTGTTGCCTTGCTGGCGGGACTCGCCATATTCCCCATCGTATTCAGTAATGGTTTGCATCCCAATTCCGGACCCGGTTTGGTGTTTGAAACCCTGCCGATTGCCTTCGGCAATATGTTCGGCGGCTGGCTGTTCGGTGTACTGTTTTTTATTGCTCTGGTGTTTGCCGCATTAACATCGTCGATTTCACTGGTAGAACCGGCGGTGGCTTGGTTAATTGAAAACAAAGGTTTAACCAGAACGAAAGCCTGTGTTTATTCAGGTTTGGTGGCTTGGTTGCTGGGTTTTGGCACCGTGTTTTCATTCAATGCCTGGAAAAACGTCAAACTGTTCGAGCGCACTTTCTTTGAGCTGGTCGATTATCTGACCGCCAATTTGATGCTGCCTGTCGGCGGTTTTTGCATTGCCGTCTTTGCCGGCTGGATCATGCATCAAGAGCACAGTAAAGAAGAATTGGATTTGCCGGGCGAACATCTCAGCTACGCCGTGTGGAAATTTTTAGTAAAATTTATAGCGCCGGCAGCGGTATTCCTGGTGTTTTTGAACGTCGTGGGCGTACTCTAATCTATGACGTTGGTGCAAAAAAGTGCGTTGGTGAAGTATTCGTCTAGCCAAATGTTCGATTTGGTTAATGATATCGAAGCTTATCCGCAATTTTTACCGTGGTGCAGCGGCAGCCGGATACTTAAACGTGAAGATAATATCGTCGAAGCCGAATTAATGATCGCCAAAGGCGGATTTAATAAAACTTTCGGTACCCGCAACGCCATTACAGCCGGGGAAAGAATTACTGTGTCTTTGTTGCACGGTCCGTTTTCGCATCTAGAAGGCGTCTGGGATTTTCTGCCGCTCAGAGAGGACGCCAGCAAAATTTCTCTTGATTTGGAATTCGAAATGCCGGGTGCGTTGGCTAATCTGGCTTTTGGCGCGGTGTTCAACCAGATCTGCAATACGATGGTAACGTCTTTTACCAGCCGCGCCAAAGACGTATATGGTTAATGAATACGATGGAGACGCCTCGGTCGTTACGGTTGAAGTCGCTTACGCCAAACCGGACGAGCAGGTAATTGTAGCGGTTAATTTGCCCAAAGATGCTACCGTCGGGCAAGCCATCCATGCATCCGGGTTTTTAACCCGCTTTCCCGACATTGATCAGACAACGCTGACTGTCGGTGTTTTCGGTGCAGTTGTCAAGTTGGATCAACCGCTTACAGACGGCGACCGGATAGAAATTTACCGACCCTTACGCCGCGATCCCAAAGACGCCCGCAGAATCAGGGCGTCGAAACAATAATCTACTTCATTAATGAAATGCTTATAACTGCTTCTTAAACTGCGATCCGCTGTCTGCCGGTTTGGATGCGACATCGTCGATAATATCGAAACCGAATAAGCTTTTAATCTTTTGCCACATGGTTAATTCGATGTCGCGTTTGGGCACATCCACCGTGCTTTCATCGGAAGGTTTGGTCACCTCTTCCGAGCTGGGCTTAAAATCGCCTTGAATGCCGCTGACCAAATCGTTCTCGTCGAACAATATGGAGATCTTTTTTTGTTGGCGGTCTTCACCGCTGGGTTGATTGGAATACAAATAATCCCAGTGCTTTTGATGAAAAGCATCCGTCATCATGGGTGAACCTAAAATATACAAAACCTGACGTTCGGTCATATTGGGGCGGATTTGGTCGATCATGTTTTGATCGATGATATTCCCTTGCTGAATGGGAATTTTATAGACGCCAGGCAGATTATTTAATACCGAAGTACACGAAAATAGAGGCAGTACGCCTATAAGAAAAATACAAATTGGGGCACTTCTCATGATTGAGCTAGTCTGAAACAAAATAAGAATCATACAGGATGTCGGCTGATTATCCTATAATAGCCATTGAATAGACAGTCGCTTACCCCTCCATTAGCATAGCAATGATACGGTTGCGTTACCGGTTTCGCGTAAATTACCGCTTATTAATGAGTAAGAAACCGTTTTTTATAGGTTAGCCGCCCGACATGACAGTTTACGCAATAGGCTGTCAGGCATCCGGCAAAACAGGCTACAATGTGCGAATTAACTAAACCAGATATTCAAATACAATTAATGATGGCAATTCACTGGCGCTGTACTGGAGATGATAATGGAAACCCATGATCTACGGAATGCTGGCCTAAAAGTCACGTTACCCCGCGTTAAAATTCTGCAAATCCTGGAGAATCAAACCACCGACCGGCATTTGACGGCAGAGCAGGTCTACAAAATCTTATTGAGCGAAGATGAAGAAATCGGCTTGGCGACCGTCTACCGGGTATTAACTCAATTCGAAGCGGCCGGTTTGGTCACGCGCCATCATTTTGAAGGCGGCAATTCCGTCTTCGAATTGTCCGATGGCGATCATCACGATCATATCATGTGTATTAAATGCGGTAAAGTGGATGAATTTACCGATAATATTATCGAATCGCAGCAAAAAAAGATTGCCGACCGTTTAGGCTATGATTTAACGGCGCACGGCTTATACCTGTACGGTTATTGTCCGCAGTGTAAAAAAACTAATACTCTTTCGCTAACCCCTTAATTAATGTTTAAACCCCTTATTTTTTATATCGGTTTGCGCTATACGCGCGCCAAACGCCGCACCCAATTTATATCATTCATCACCTTGACATCCATCATGGGTATTGCGCTCGGTGTAACCGCATTAATCACTGTGCTGTCGGTCATGAACGGTTTTGAGGCGGAATTACGGCAACGTATTTTAGGCATGACCGCTCACGCCACGCTGACCGGTCTCTACGGTCAACTGGAAAACTGGCCGGAAGCGGAAAGCCGCATCAAAAACCAGCCGCATGTGCAAAGTTCTGCGCCGTTCATTAATGGACAGGTGATGATTAATGCCGATCGGCGCGTCAGCGGCACCATGCTGAACGGCGTTATGCCGGATTATGAAGCAAATGTTTCGGAAGTCGCCAATCACATGCAGGAAGGCAAATTGACGGACTTAATCCCCGGCGAATACAACATCGTCTTGGGCGCAGAGCTGGCTAAATACCTCAGTACTTTTGTGGGCGACAAGATCACCATTATCAGCCCGCAGGTCAATTCAACACCGGCAGGCGTAGTGCCAAGAATGCGGCGCTTTAACGTGGTCGGCATTTTTAAAGTCGGCATGTACGAATACGACCGCAACATGGCGTTGATTCATATTGACGACGCCGCCAAGTTGTTCCGGCTGGAGTCGGCGGTTTCCGGTCTGCGCATCAAACTGGACGATGTCTTTAATGCACCGAGAATCACGCAAACTTTGAGTTCTGAGTTGAGCGGACAATATATCGTCAGCGATTGGACGATGGCGCACGAAAATTTCTTCAAGGCCATTAAAACCGAAAAAACAGTCATGTTTATCATTCTGTTACTGATAGTCGCGGTCGCTGCTTTTAATATCGTTTCGACCCTGGTGATGGTCGTTACCGATAAGCGCGGCGATATCGCCATCCTCAAAACCCAGGGGCTGACTTCGCGGTCGGTCATGGGAATATTCATGGTGCTTGGGACTATCATTGGGGTAACCGGCACCATCATCGGCACCATCGGCGGCGTATTGCTGGCGCTGAATGCCGGACAAATTGTAAGCGGCATTGAAAAAGCCTTCAAACTCAACTTCTTACCGGCTGATGTTTACTACATCAGCGATTTGCCGTCTAAATTAATCTGGTCTGATGTTTATACCATTGCAGCGATGGCGTTTTTATTGTCGTTAATAGCCACCATTTATCCTGCCTGGCAGGCGTCCAAAGTCAATCCTGCGGAAGTCTTGCGCTATGAATAAAGCCTGTGTGTTAGCCTGTGAAAATCTAACCATGCGCTATGACCAGGGCGGTCTGGACGTTACGGTATTAAAAGGCGTAAATTTGCAGATTTATTCCGGTGAGTGCGTTGCCATCATGGGAGCGTCGGGTTCCGGAAAAAGCACTTTACTGCATCTTTTAGGCGGACTGGAAAAGCCCACAGGCGGGAAAGTTACGCTGAACGGTGTTAATATTAATGACGTTAATTCAATGGCTTTAGCGCAATTACGCAACCGGTCTTTGGGGTTTATTTACCAGTTCCATCACTTGCTGGGCGAGTTTACCGTGCTGGAAAATGTTGCCATGCCCTTATTAATCGGCGGGCAATCGGTAGCTGATGCGCGCCGGAATGCGGTGCGATTGCTGCAACGGGTCGGCTTGGGACATCGTATCGAACATAAACCCGGTGAACTTTCCGGAGGCGAGCGCCAACGCGCAGCGGTTGCCAGGGCATTAATTAATAACCCGAATGTGGTGTTGGCTGATGAGCCTACCGGCAATCTGGATAGCAAAACCGCGGAACAGGTTTTCCAGTTGATGCTGGAATTAAATAATGAACTGAATGTCAGCTTCCTCATCGTCACGCACGATCACGATTTAGCATCTAAAATGGGCAAAGTGCTGCACATGGAAGATGGCGTTATCGTTTAACAGGAAGCTTACGGGGCATTAATAAACTGATTACATGCATTAATAAGGAGTGCAAGTGACTGAAATTAATGAAGTGCCAAGCCCTTTCTGCGGTGTCGGCACGGACGATTTAACGGTACAGGTGGAAGGCTCTACTATCCGCTTAACGCATAACGGCTGTGCGGTAAATGCAATGGGCTTCGAGCAAACTCTTGGCGATAAAGAAGCCAAGATAGACGGTAAAACCGTCAGCTTAAGTGGAGCGGCGGCGAGAGCGGCTGAGTTCTTGTATTCCGCAAAACAACCCATCATCGGAGGCTGCGCCACGGATGTTAATGGCATGAGAGCGTTGTTGTCGCTGGCTGACCGCATCGGCGCGGTGGTGGATAACATGGGCTTCAATGCCGCCCGCAATAACTTCCTTACCCTGCAAGATTCCGGCTGGATGAACACGACTTTGGCGGAAGTTAAAAACCGTTGCGATGTCTTGCTGGTTGTAGGTACAGACCTTGAAACTGTCGTGCCGCGCTTTTTTCAGCGTTATCTGTGGGACAACGCCATGCACTTGGCGGATGTCCAACAACGGCAGGTGGTTTATCTGGGCAAAGCGCCGTCCGGCGCAGCTTCGACTTCACCCAGCGGACAGAAAGCGCAAGTGCTGGCCTGTGACGATGCCGCTTTGCCGGAAGTGGTGGCGGTGTTACGGGCGTTGGTGAAAGGCCAGCCGATTCGCGCTGAACAGGCGGGCGGGATTAATGTTGCTGATTTGCAGGCCTTGGCGGATAAGCTCCTGGCCGCCAAATACGGGGTGATAACTTGGGGCGCAGGGGCATTAGGGATTAATAATCATGCCGAACTCATCGTGCAGACGGTTTCGGAGATGATTAAAGACATCAATAATAAGGGTACGCGCTGCTCCGGCTTGCCGCTGGCAGGCAAGGAAGGCGACCTGACCGCGAACCAGGTTTGCGGATGGACGACGGGTTATCCGGCACGGGTTAGTTTCTATAAAAGTTATCCCATCTACGACCCGTACCTTTACGACAGCAAAACGATGATAAGCAACGGCGAGGCAGACGTGCTGCTGTGGGTGCAGGCGTTTAATGTCAATGCCAAGCCGCCCTTGTGTGATATTCCGACTATTGTGGTTGGCCGTTGCGGCATGGCTTTCGACAAAGAACCGGACGTTTTCATCCCCGTCGGCACACCCGGAATTGACCATGTTGGCCATGCTTACCGCACCGATAATGTGGTCGCCATACGCTTAAAAAAATTACGCGATGCCGGATTGCCCAGCACAACGGAAGTCTTATCTGCCATCGAACTAGCCTTATCAGGAGCAAGCCATGCTAATTAAACTGACGGGCGGCAAGGTTTACGACCCGGCCAGCGGCGTGGCGGGCGTGGTGCAAGACGTTTATATTCAAGACGGCAAAATCATCGGCAAGCCGGAGCAACCTGCCGATAAGGAATACGACTGCCGGGGTAAAGTTCTCATGTCCGGCGCAATTGACATGCACACCCACATCGGCGGCGGCAAGGGCAATATTGCCCGGACGATGCTACCGGAAGACCATCGGATTGATCCGGTACCACGCACAGATATAACCCGCTCCGGCAACGGCCATGCCATGCCGTCCACTTATGTCACGGGTTATCGCTACGCGGAAATGGGCTACACGGCTGCTTTCGAACCGGCCGTGCTGCCCATTAATGCCCGCCAAGCGCACATGGAAATGGGCGATACGCCTATTCTGGATAAGGGCGGTTACGTCATGCTCGGCAGCGACGATTACCTGCTGCGCATACTGACCGCGAAAAAAGACCAGAAAGCCATTAACGATTACGTGGCCTTCACCATTAATGCCGCTAAGGCCATTGGTGTGAAAGTCGTTAATCCCGGCGGCATCAATGCGTTTAAGTTCAACCAACGCAAGCTGGATTTAGACGAACAGAACGCCCATTACGGTGTAACGCCTCGGCAGATTTTGCAGGTGCTGGCAACGGCGGTGAAAGAACTCGGTATCAGCCATCCCTTGCACGTACACGGCTGCAACTTGGGAGTACCCGGCAATGTGCAGACCACGCTCGACACCATTCAAGGCATCGGCGGCTTGCCGATGCACTTGACGCACATCCAGTTCCACAGCTACGGTACGGAAGGCGATTTCAAGTTTTCCTCCGGCGCTGCGCAAATTGCCGAGGCGGTTAACAAGAATAAAAATATTACCATCGATGTCGGACAAATCCTGTTCGGACAGACCGTGACCGCATCGGGCGACAACATGCGCCAGCACGCCAACCATAAATTTGCCAATCCCAACAAATGGGTGTGCATGGACATCGAATGCGATGCTGGTTGCGGTGTGGTACCGTTTAAGTACCAAGACCAAAATTTCGTCAACGCCCTGCAATGGGCAATCGGCTTGGAAACTTTCCTGCTGGTGGACGACCCCTGGCGCATCTTCCTGACCACCGATCATCCTAATGGCGCACCATTCACCAGTTATCCGCATCTGATCCGCTTATTGATGGACAGGACTTTCCGTAATGATGTGTTATCGAGAATACACCCCGAAGCACAAAAGATGACTACATTGGCTTCCATCACCCGCGAATACACGCTGGACGAAATCGCCATCATGACCAGGGCAGGCGCGGCCAAGTTAATTGGCCTGCAAAACCGTGGCGGCCTTGCCCCCGGTTACTTTGCCGACATTACCGTCTACACCGACAACGCCAACCGCGAAGCCATGTTTGAGAAACCCGATTACGTTTTCAAAGACGGTGAATTGGTCGTGGTGGACGGCAAAGTCATCCACACCAAGTGGGGAACCACCCACATCGCCAAACCCAATTACGATGCGTCAGTGGAAAAAGATTTAAAGGATTATTTTGACAAATATCTGACGATGAAATTGGGCAATTTCAAGATCAGCGATGACGAAATTACCGAAGATGGCAGGGGGAGTTTAACCGCGCATCCAACCGTTGGAGGTTCGGCATGATTATTAATGGCGTCACCATTGATGAGACCTTCGCCGAAGCCTTCCCGATGAAGGCGACGCGGATTATCATCACCGCGCAGAATGAAAAATGGGCGCTGATCGCGGCGCAGGCTATGACGGGTTTTGCGACTTCGGTGATTGCCTGTGGTTGCGAGGCAGGTATTGACCGCACCTTGTCACATGAAGAAACGCCGGACGGTCGACCCGGCGTGGCGGTGATGATTTTTGCGATGGGCGGTAAGGGCTTGGCGAAACAGCTTGAGACCAGGGCAGGGCAGTGTGTGCTGACTTCGCCGACATCGGCCTTATTCGCCGGTATCGACAGCCCGACCAAAATCCCGTTGGGGAAAAATTTGCGTTATTTTGGTGACGGTTTTCAAATCGGCAAGGTGATCGGCGGCAAGCGTTATTGGCGCATTCCGGTGATGGACGGCGAATTCCTGGCGGAAGCGACCACCGGCCAGGTTGATGCGGTCGGCGGCGGCAATTTCCTGGTATTGGCGCAATCGCAACCGCAAGCCTTGGCGGCTTGTGAGGCGGCGATTGAAGCTATGAATAAAGTGCCGAATGTCATCATGCCGTTTCCGGGCGGTGTGGTGCGCTCGGGTTCCAAGGTCGGCTCAAAATATGCTGCCTTGAATGCCTCAACCAATGATGCGTTTTGCCCGACGTTGAAAGGGGCAACCAAAACCCAGTTATCGGACGACATCGAATCAGTAATGGAAATCGTTATTGATGGATTAACTAAAGAAGATATCGACAAGGCTATGCGCGCGGGAATTCAGGCGGTTTGCGACATCGGCGCGGCAGGCGGTATTAAGCGCATCAGTGCGGGCAATTACGGTGGCAAACTGGGATCTTATCATTTTCATTTGCAGGAAATAATGGCTTAAAAAGATAGGAAAAGTTAATAAACAAATAATGTGTTCATGGTTCGACAGGCTCACCATGAAAGGTTTAAAAAATTACCGTTTGCACTGAGCTTGTCGAAGTGCGTACAAGATGCTTTAAAGATAAGCTATGAATCCAATTACATTTAATCTAAAAACCCAACCCAAACAACGCATTGATATGTCGCCGTTAATACCCGCCAATCTGGCAGGTAAAAAGCTGGATGAAATCAGTAAGATTCCTTTGCAGTGCGGTAAGCCATTAATTCCAGCGGGTGAATTGTTCGACATCAGCGGTGAGGATGCCCAAAACATCGTCATTACTAGAAGTTTCGACAAGTTGGATTACATCGGCAAGGAACTGGACGGCGGTACGATCACCGTTAACGGCGATACCGGGGCTTATCTGGGGATGGGCATGAAGTCCGGTGCGATTACCGTTAATGGCAATGTCGGCATTTTTGCCGGGTGCGAGATGAAGAAAGGCGTACTGGAAATCAACGGCGATACCGGCGATTTCTTGGGAGGTGCTTTACCCGGTAATAAAATGGGTATGAAAGGCGGTATGATAGTAGTGAAAGGCAATGTTGGGGCAAGGGTGGGCGACCACATGCGCCGTGGCTTGATACTAATTGAAGGTAATGCGGGCGATTATTGTGGTTCACGCATGACCGCTGGCACGATTGCCGTATTAGGAAAAACGGGACGTTATCTGGGCTTTGCCATGCGCCGGGGCGCGTTATTGCTGTGGAACCAGCCGCAACTAATGGCTAGTTTTAACGACTGCGGCGCACATACGTTGGGGTTTTTACCGTTGTTGTTTAATTCGTTCAAAACCATACCATCCAAATTTGCCGATCCTTCACTGGCTTTTAACCGCGTCCAGCGTTATGCCGGGGATATGTCGGAGATAGGCCGGGGCGAAGTGTTGGTTAAAATTTAACCGTTTCTGCTTTACTATAGTTTTATTAACAAGCCTAAACGAACGTTTGTCATGATTCTATGCTGTGCTTAAGATATGATTAATGCGTTGATTTTACAGTATTAGTTGTAGTAAAACTGATCGTAACAGATTTTTACTTTAGTTTAATGAATTGTCAGGCGCAGGCTATCACCTAGTGAAGCGGGTAACGTGTTGCTAAATCGATAATAATGGCTAAATCAAACTTTATGAGCCGCACCTATTAAACATCGTGCCTGATCTCCCGCTTATCGCTAATTTACCTTATTACCCCGACAGTGCGGCTTTGTTTTCGATTGTTGCACAGCAGCCGTGGGCGGTATTTTTGGATAGCGGCTTTCCCTTTAGTGATCAAGGTAGGTATGACATTCTCGCGTGCGATCCCAGCGTTACCTTGGTAACGAAGGGAAATTCGACGCAAATCACGCGCAACGATTCTATTAATCATTCTACAGAAGATCCTTTTGACTTATTAAAACAGGAACTGTCGCAGTTTTCTTCACTAAACCAAAGCGATTTACCGTTTAACGGCGGCGCTATCGGTTATTTTTCCTATGATTTATCCCGGCGTTTGGAAAAATTGCCGTGTATTGCTTTCGATGCGGAAGCTATTCCGGAAATGGTTGTCGGAATTTACAATTGGGCTATTGTTGTCGATCATCATAAATTACAGAGTTTTTTAATCGGTCGAGGCTGCGATGAACGTCGTTGGCAAGGATTAATCGAATTATTCAGCCAGCTTCCGGCTCTTGATAAATCACAAACTTTTTCTGTCGTCGGCGATGTCGTATCCAATATGGATAAGACAGGTTATACACAGGCTTATCAGAAGATAAAACATTACCTGAAAGAAGGCGACTGCTATCAGGTTAATCTTAGCCAGCGTTTCGTTGCCGAATGCAGCGGCAATCCCTGGGCTGCTTATCTATTGTTGCGGGAGATGAATGCTGCGCCGTTCAGCGCCTATCTTAATTTTCCTGAAGTGCAGGTTTTAAGCTCGTCGCCGGAACGCTTTTTAAAATTGGTAAACGGTCAGGTTGAAACCAAACCGATTAAAGGCACACGTCCACGGAAAGCGTATCCGGCATCGGATTGGCACCAGATTGACCAATTGCGTTACAGCCCGAAAGACCGCGCGGAAAATTTGATGATCGTCGATTTGCTGCGTAACGATTTAAGCAAAGCCTGTAAAATCGGTTCTGTTAAAGTACCGTCATTATTCGCCGTGGAAAGCTACGCAACGGTGCATCATTTAGTCAGCACCATTACTGGAGTTTTGGATAAAGGTAAACATGCGCTGGATCTGTTGCGCAGTTGCTTTCCCGGCGGATCGATAACGGGCGCGCCTAAAATCAGGGCCATGGAAATTATTGAAGAACTCGAACCCAACCGGCGCGGCGTGTATTGCGGTTCCATTGGTTACATCGGCTTTGACGGTAACATGGACAGCAATATAGCTATTCGTACCTTAGTACATTCCGGTAATACTATTCGTTTTTGGGCTGGCGGCGGTATTGTTAATGACTCGGATCCGGAACAGGAATATCAGGAATGCTTTGATAAGGCGGCAGCTTTACTTAAGTTATTGAATAAATTAAGCGTTGATGGTCGTCATTAAACTGGGCGGCAGTTTGATGACCGGCGGTGCATTGGCGGCATGTCTCGACAAGATAGCTCAGGATTATCAAGGCAGGGCGGTTGTCATCGTTCCGGGCGGCGGGATCTTTGCCGATCAAGTCAGACATACCCAGCAGCAATGGCGCTTTAATGATGATGCGGCGCACCGGATGGCGCTGCTTGCCATGCAGCAAATGGCGTTATTAATGAATGCCTTAATGCCTCAATTTTCATTAATGAATAAGACAACAAGCTTAATTAATAATCGTGATTTGACGCAACCAGCCATTTGGTCGCCCGATATTAATGAACTAGATCAAGCCGGTATTCCTGCCACGTGGGACATTACATCAGACAGTTTAGCGGCCTGGTTGGCAGGGCAATTGTGTGCCGATGAGCTTATCGTAGTTAAATCTGTTACCATTAACCATTCATGGTCAGTACCGAAACTTGTGCGGCAACAGGTTGTCGATGCAGGGTTCAATCAGTTTATTCAGCAAACCGCATGCAAATTAACAGTCGTCGATGCAAAAAAATTCTTATCCTAGTACCGTAAAAATGCCGAAAAGACGGGTTAGAAAGGCGGTATTCGGATTTTTCCGCGGGATATTTTCCAAGCTGTTCAGAAATGTTTACTACACGGCAAAGGAAACCGTTGGCGAGCATAAACGCGACATCGTTGTGTGCAAGGTGGAACAAGCCTGTACCAGTTTGCAAGAGACCCGTAATGAATTTGAAGATGCGCTGGGCAAGTTCAGATCATTAATTAATGTTAATGAAGCCACATTAGATCATAAATACAACCTGCTTAACCGGCAGTATCAGTTTTGCCAGAGCAAATCGGATGCGGTCAGCGAGCGGATCAGGGCGATTGAGGAGGTGTCTCACGCCCTGTTTGCGGAATGGGAAAACGAACTGGACGAATACTCCGACCGCAATCTCCGCAACAACAGCAAACAACAACTGAAGACGGCCAAGCAAAATTACGCCCGGTTAATGAAAACGATGCGTCTGGCGGAAGCCAGAATTCAGCCGGTTTTACTGGCGTTTAAGGATCAGGTGTTGTATCTCAAGCATAACCTGAACGCCAGGGCGATCTCGGCCTTACAGCATGAGTTTATTGAAATCGGTTTCGATATCAGCCAGCTGATTCAGGCGATGGAACTGACTATTCTAGAAGCCAGCCAGTTCGTATCGCTGTTGTCTAATAACCAGCCGAAGAGTTTACCGTTGCGGCGCCCGTAAGTTATAAAGAATGGTCGTATTGGGCGAGTCGAAGTCTTTGTTCGCTTTCGGGTGCTGTTTTTCCTGATCGATACGCTCTTTGTCGTATTTGGCGATCATTTCTTCCCAGGTGTTGTATTTTTCATAACCTTTAAAGCCAGTCGATTTCCGTTGCTGGTAAACTTCCTTGCCCATGTCGATGATTTCCCACGGCGATTTGCCGTCTACAGAGTCAAGAAATTCATCCTGAGATTTGCTGGCGTCTTTTAATGTCCAGAAAGAGACTTCAAATTCAATCTTGTTGTCCGGCGGCAAGCGGTCTCTGATCATTCTTACGCTACGGTAGGCGGTACGCATGGTATGACCGTTAACGGTATTGCTTTTACCGCAGGCTGTGAGCGCGACACAGATTAATAGGATCAAAAACAGGGTCGATTTTTTCATGATGAAGCCTCTCGTGTGTTAATCTCTCACCACGTCAAGGGAAGTCATGGCGATTTTTTACCGTATTATAGGCGCATTGCGTTGTTCGATTCCCAACAATTTCAAAACCGGCGGATCATTAATGCTGGGCCGGTGTTGATTTGCGGCTAACGTAAACCGCTTAAAACGACTAAAATGTAAGGTAATTATAAACTTAAGCAAACACCGTATGCTGGAATTTATCCAATTATTAAAGCAGCGTTACCAGTCAGTATTAAGCCAACTCAGTGATGAGTCAAATAAATCGCTTTTTCAACAACGCATAGATGATTTAATTCTGGCGGAAGCCTTTCTACGCAAGGGACAAATGCTTGTCAATACGCCGGATTATCCTTTGCAAATCGCTGTTGTCGGCCCGACCCAGGCAGGGAAAAGCTCGCTGGTTAATGCCTTGCTAAGCAGCACCGTCGCTAGTGTTAGTCCGTTAGCCGGGTATACCATGCATCCGCAAGGATTTTGCGATGGCGTAACCCTGGCGGATTGCGGCGGGTTACAGTGGTATTTCGGCCGGTTTCAGCAAATGTCGCAAAGCCAGCTGCCTAAAGACCGCCACGATTGTTATTCCTTAGCCCTTAACACCACCAATTCGGCATTTTTACCGGATGGCGTGTTGTGGGATACGCCGGATTTCGATTCGATTGATTCTATGAATTACCGTGAAGGCGTTATCAGGACTGTTGCCTTGGCCGACATCGTGATTCTGGTCGTTAGTAAGGAAAAATATGCCGATCAATCGGTTTGGGACGTGATGGCGGATATTGACGTTATGCAGCAACCGACCATTATCTGCTTGAATAAACTGAGCGAAGGCTCAGAGTCGTTATTAATTAATTCATTAAAGGACAAGTGGCAAAATACCAGGAAGGACGGTTTTCCGGAGGTTGTGCCCTTATACTACCAAAAACAAACCGGCAAACCGGAGTGGCCGAATCATCAACAATTACAACGATTGGCAAAACTGGTCAACCGTAAATTACAGTCAAGGCTGGAACAGGATTTACTGCAAAAGCATTGGCAATACTGGCTGGAGCCGGTGCGCGCCGAACATGCAGCGTTGAAAGACTGGCATGGTTTAATCGATCAGGTTATCCAGCAAGGGTTGGACAGCTATCAGCGCGATTATTTAAATCATCCGCATCATTACGAAACCTTTCAACATGCCGTGGCGGAATTGCTGAATATTCTAGAAATTCCCGGCTTGGCCGGTCTTCTGGCAAGTACCCGCCGCATTCTTACTTGGCCGATCAAGAAAATGATGAGCATCGGTAAGAAACGCCTGCACATTGCCGATAGCAGCCAGGAAATCACTGTACTCAATCAAATTGCCGAGCATGTATTAATCCAGATGGCGGATAGGTTGTTGAATCAAGCCGAGCAAAACCGGCAAAGCCAGTGGTGGAAAGACTTTAGCGTTTTATTGCGCACCCAACGGTCGGCGATATTAAACGACTTTGCAAACGCCACGCAGAGCTATCACCTGGGATTTCAGGAAGAAGTCGAAAACACCGCCAACCGTTTATACAGCAAACTCCAGGAGCAGCCGACGTTGCTTAACAGCTTGCGCGCTACCCGCGCCACGGCCGACGCCGCCGTGATTGCATTGGCGTTGCATACGGGCGGAATCGGCATGCATGATCTGGTGATTGCTCCCGCCATGCTGACGGTGACTTCCTTGCTCACAGAAAGCGCGCTAGGCAGTTACATGAAACGGGTTGAGAAGGATCTGAAACAACGTCAGCTCAACACGGTTAAAGAATTGTTGTTTACCGGTTGTATTAAACAAAAATTACAGGAACTATCCGGGCAATTATCATCCACCACTTACTTTAATATTTCGCCTGAACAAGTGGAACAGGCGGAAGCGCAATTAAAAGAAAAACGTCATGGCTTACGATTATTCTGAACTGGTTGAACTTACCAAACGCTGGGCGGAACAAGCCGTTACCGGCGGCTGGATTAATTCGGCAACGGCGGAAAATTTATGCGATTTCGACATCAGAACACCGGAGACCTTATTTAATCATGACGGCTCCAGACCGTTGATTGTGGCGTTTATGGGCGGCACCGGCGTCGGGAAAAGTTCGTTGCTGAACCGTCTTGCCGGCAAAGCCGTCGCCAAGGCCGGAATAGAACGGCCGACTTCACGGGAAGTCACCTTATTCCATCATAACAGCATTGCCATTAATAATCTGCCGGAAAAACTGCCCATCGAGAAGATAAAAATCGCCCAGCACGATGATGAAAGCAAGAAAAATATCGTCTGGATCGACATGCCGGATTTCGACAGCACCGAACAAAGCAACAAAGTGCTGGTATTTGAGTGGTTGCCGCATATCGATGTATTAATCTATGTAGTCAGTCCGGAACGATACCGCGATGAAAAAGCCTGGCGGTTATTGTTGTCGGAAGGCAACCGTCATGCCTGGTTGTTTGTGTTAAATCAATGGGATAGAGGTCAACAAGCGCAATTTGAAGATTTCAAGCAGCAACTCGGTAAAGCCGGATTTGTCGAGCCGATGATTTTCAAAACCGTCTGCGGCGAGACGGCGTATCCCGATGAATTTGCCGCATTGCAATCCACCATTCTTTCCCTATCGAATCAGCATGTCGTCGCTGAACTGGAGCAACGCGGTACGCAAGTCCGTAAAAACGAGCTGAAACAAAAATTACAGGCTGTTTATCAATTACTGGGAGCTAAATCTGCCGCCAGCCAAACCGAAGAACGTTGGGAAAGTCAATGGCAAACCACGGCAAAGCAGTTGATGCAGGGATTCGTTTGGCCCATCCAGAAACTGTCGGCGTATTATGCCGAACATGCAGCAGATTTAATCGCCAACCCTGTTACCGGCACAATCCAATCAGAGCAGAAAGAAAATACCCTGTTGTGGGACGACTGGGCGCAAACCCGTTTTAACGATGCCTTGGATGAGTTTATTGTCAAAGTGGATGAGCTCGGCTTGCCGGTTACACCATTGAAGAATCAACTGGCTCCGATACGGAATAAAACGCCTAAAATTGTGCAATCGCAAACCGAATTATATGTGCGGGATGCCTTAGCCCATCCGGGCGGAAAACTACACCGGGCGTTTTTGAAGTTTATCCGTTTCTGTGAAATCGTCTTGCCGTTGCTGGCGATTGGCTGGGTCGGCTATAATGTTTTTATCGGTTACTATCAAAGTAATGCCACACATGAACATTATCTGGGAGTCGATTTTGCCATCCACAGTTGTTTATTAATTCTGGTTAGCTGGTTAATTCCTTGGTTTATCTTAAAGAAACTGAAGCCGTCGTTAGAAAAAAGCGCTATGGCCGGGTTAACCAGAGGGATTGAAACCGCCATTGACATGATCGATGGCGAAGTGTTGCAAGTTGTTGAATTAATAACCGAACAACACGGCGCACAATTACAGCAGATTGCCCGGATCAGTGAAGAATGCGGCCGGGGAGACGCACTCAAAACGGAAGAAATAGACAGCAATAATCCGCTGTCGAGAATGTTGATTAATTAATAAGCGTAGGGCAGGTCGCAATAGACGAAGCCGTATTGCGCCGCATGAAACGCCAACATTCGGCGCACTAACTGAAAGACATGCGCGAACGTCATTAACAAATTAATCCGCTGTCTCATGAATACCGAAGCTACGATACGGTTACAATCTTCGTCTGTAGCATTTTTTCAAACCGGGTCATCGGCAGCGGCCTGCTGAATAAATAACCTTGGTAAGTATGGCACCCGTGTTTTTCCAGGAACAGCCGTTGTTCTTCCGTTTCAACGCCCTCGGCAATCACATTAATCTTCAGGTTTTCCGCCATGCCGATAATAGGACTAGCGGGAGCATTTGAACAGAAACATACGGTTTCACTTTTAGCTTGCATCCCAAAACCGTAAATTCCTGCTCTAGTTTCCACTTGGTTTTGATATTCCACAGACATGCGAATGAAGCGGTCTAATTTTTAAGCCTTTTGGCATCATCAATATACTTATATAGGGTAGGCTTGGAGATGCCCATCATCTGGCAAATCTGGGCTATCGTGTGTTTTTTCTCATCATATAACTTGACCGATAAGGCTTGCTTGTCTTGATTAAGCGATTTTGGCCGCCCGCCCTTTCTTCCCCTAGCGCGTACGGCTTGCAACCCTGCTTGGGTACGTTCCTTGATCAGGTTCCGCTCAAATTCAGCGAGAGCGCCAAAAATATGGAACACCAGCTTGCCAGAACTGGAGGTTGCATCTATTGCTTCTTGCAAACTTCTCAAGCCGATCCCCTTGGACTCCAACAGTGCCACCATTTCAATCAGGTCTTTCAATGAGCGGCTTAACCGGTCAAGCCGCCACACGACGAGAATGTCTCCTGGTCTGGCGTAGTTTACGGCTTCCCGCAAACCCGGACGCTCCGATTTGGCACCGCTTAATTGATCCTCGAAGATTTTCCCGCATCCGACCTAATTGAGTGCATCACGCTGCAAGTTCATATTTTGATCATCGGTAGACACTCGGGCGTAACCAATCAGCATAAGACAATCCTGCCGGTAAATAAACCCGTATAATTGTAAACTAAATTAACGAAGATTTCCTTACCGAGTATTTTTACCTAATTTTTACGTAAATATGTCTTTTGGATTCGCTTTTATAAGAAGTAAATAAAACCCACGTTTTTATGCCGATGGATTCATATCTCGCCAAGGGAGGTTGCTATCCAACCTCAGACAATAGTATACGCTCACATCAATGATAAGCACCGAGCCTAACAACTACTCACACTCTATGGCAATATACACATTCCGAAACAATGTAAGGTTATGAAAGTACATGCAGTTAGTGCAAATTTTCAAGCTGAGTTACAGGCGAAAATTGACCAAAAAACGAAGCTGCTCGGCGCATTAGGCCAAATAGAGGCGCTGGCCTTAAAAATCGGCCTGATCCAAAACAATTTAACGCCCCACTTATTCAGGCCAACCATACTCATTTTTGCGGGCGACCACGGTATCGCTGAATCTGGGGTGAGTGCATATCCGCAGACTGTAACCGCGCAAATGGTCGCCAACTTTCTGGCAGGCGGTGCCGCCATCAGTGTGTTTGCCCGCCAGCATCAATTGGCATTGTTCGTGGTTGACGCCGGTGTTAATGCAGACTTGTCGCCACATCCGAATTTACTGGCCAAAAAAATTGCTAAAGGCACAGCCAATTTTTTGTATCATCCGGCGATGTCATTAGACGATTGCACAGCATCACTTAAAACGGGTGCCGAACTGGTAGCCCAACAACATCGGGCAGGTTGTAACTGTATCGGCTTCGGCGAAACGGGCATAGGCAATACCTCCTCAGCCGCGTTATTGGTGCATTGTTTGGCCGATATTCCCTTGGATGCTTGTGTAGAACGAGGAACAGGATTAAATGACGAACAGCTCCGCCATAAACTGGCGATCTTGCAACAGGCATTGAATGCTCATACCATTCCATCCAGCCCCCTTGATACCCTGGTGCTTTTCGGGGGATGTGAAATTGCGATGTTGGTGGGTGCGTATTTGAAAGCGGCCGAACTTAGGATGTTGATCATGGTGGACGGTTTTATTTTTAGCGCCGCGTTGTTGGTCGCCTATAAAATCAATCCGCAGGTGTTGAGTTATTCCGTGTTCAGCCATACTTCGTCGGAACGCGGACATCAGGCATTGCTTGGTTTCCTAAATGCCAAGCCGCTGTTAAATTTGGAACTAAGGCTGGGTGAAGCCTCAGGCATCGCTTTGGCGTATCCGTTGATACAATCCGCCGTGCTGTTTTTAAATGAGATGGCATCGTTTGCCGATGCAGGTGTCGATCAAAAGCTGTGACTATGCTAGTTCAATTCCATTATTTATGGTTGGCAATCGGCTTTTATACCCGCCTGCCCACACCTGGGTGCCTTGATTACGATGAGCTGCCCAAAGCCAGTTGTTACCTGCCATTGATCGGCTGGCTGGTGGGTGGGGTATCTGCGGGCTGTTTCTATGCCTTTAACCTGTTATGGCCGCATACCGTGGCGGTGATCGTTGCTTTGGTGGCTGGCATTCTCCTGACAGGTGCTTTCCATGAAGACGGCTTTGCGGATGTTTGCGATGGCTTTGGCGGAGGATACGACCCGCAACGCATTTTAGACATCATGAAAGACTCCCGCATCGGCGCTTACGGCGTAATCGGCTTGTTCTTGATGCTGGGCTTAAAAATCGCTTTGTTAAGCGCCTTGCCTACGTTAACCGTCCCGTCCATCCTCATCGCAGGGCACAGCCTGAGCCGGTTTGCGCCGCTGTTACTCATGGCAAGTTATGACTACGTACGCAGCCAGAGTAAAGGCCGCGCTGCCATGTACCGCCCAAGTTATATGGAGTTATTCGCCGCAGGGCTTACCGCATTGTTGCCGTTGAGCTTTCTGCCGCCCAAATTGTATCTGGCTGTACCGATCATCTTGTTCGTTAATGGGTGCCTTGGCAGGTATTTTTTTCGACATATTGGCGGTTATACCGGCGACTGTTTGGGTGCCAGCCAACAAATAGTCGAAACTGTTTTTTATTTAACCGCCAGCGCGTTATGGACATCTATCTAATCCGCCATACCCGGACTGATACCGAACATGGCCTTTGCTATGGACAAAGCGATGTCCCGCTCGCCGAAAGTTTCCCCGACGAAGTAAAAAAGCTCAAAGCCAAGTTGCCGCAATTACCATCAGATTGCTTAATCATCAGCAGCCCTTTGGGTCGATGTATGCAACTGGCGCGGACATTTAGCGGGCCATTGTCCGTCGATCAACGCTTGCAGGAGATTAATTTCGGCGCATGGGAAAACCAACGCTTTGACGACATTGATCCTGTGCTACTACAACAGTGGACGGAAAATTTTGTCATCCTGCCCCCACCTAACGGCGAGAGCTTCGGTAATTTATACCAACGGGTTTCAGAGTTTTGGCTGGAATTAGTGGCCAACAAACTTGTCAGGCAGGTCGTGGTCATCACCCACGCTGGTGTCATCAGAGCCTTGCTTGCCCATGTGCTGGAACTTAAGCTGGAATACGCCTTCATGATTGGCGTCGGCGTTGGTTCGGTGCATAAATTAAGGCATAGCAATGATTACACTTATGTTGATTATCTCAATCGGTGAATTTAAAAACTCGACCATGAAAACCCTGTTTATTGGCGGCATTAAAAGTGGCAAATCAAGGCTTGCCGAAACCTACATTCTGGCGTCAGCGCAGACGAAGCCTTATTACTTGGCCACCACCGAGTTTGTTGATGATGAAATGCGGGAACGGATTACAATCCACCAACAGCGGCGGCAAGACCGCTTTATTACCCTTGAAGAGCCTTTACATCTAGCCCAAGCTTTGGCAAATTGTCCTGGTCCGGTATTAATCGAATGCGTATCCATGTGGTTGAATAACATGCTTTTTCATCAATGTAGCGAAGATCAAATCTTTCAAGAATTAACCGCCATGATGGCGTTGCCTATTGACCTGGTGTTGGTACTCAATGAGGTCGGCCTGGGAATCATCCCAGACAATCCGCTGGCGCGGCGTTATGTGGATTTATCAGGGAAAGCCGCGCAACTTCTGGCCGAGCAATGCAATCAAGTGTACTTTTGCAGTGCCGGTCTTCGATTCGCCCTAAAATCCTAAGTATAGAGGAATTGGTTTAGTGTCATACACAGCGACGCTTCGGTATTGCAAACAAAATCAGCAAGTTGTACTAATCCGGCGGCTGGTCGATGTACAGCGCCAAAAGCAATGCCGATATCCGACTGTTCGAACATGCTGACATCATTCATGCCATCGCCAATAGCAACAATTCTTTCAAAATGTTGACGAATAGCTGCAATGGCTTGTCCCTTATCCAGTACAGTGTTTATATCCAGCAGACGATCGCCTTGATAGTCGGCTGTTGACGAGTACCAGGTTACGCCTAAGTTGTTTATTAAATCTCTACCCAGACATCCAAGTTTCCGGTTATCACAAAGCACTGCTCGCGGTGGGTTGTGATAAAGGTCACGATTTGCTGATGCAATAGCACTTGTCCAACAATTTCGCGTACCTGCGGGATGGGGATGGCGGACAGCATCTCGCAACGCAGTCTTAAAGCGTTGTGGAAAGGTAACACGCCGGTTATCGCCGCCTGGGTTAGCTCGGCAATTTCCTGTTCGCAGCCCAGCGCCCGTGCGATTAATGGTAACAGTTCCTGCGCCGTGATAACGCCGTCCAGATCGAAACAAAATGGCGTATTCACTGAGGTGTCCAAGTTTATTGCTTTACAGCACTGTGGCAGTAGCTAAAAAGCCAAGCAGCAAACCATCCAATTTATATTTTAATTGTAACGCTTGCGCTAATGTGGCTCGGGTAACTGGCTTAATCGCTAAACCCAAAAAAGGCTTATGTTTTAATTGACCGTGGTAGAAGGCATCACCACCCAAGGCAATGTCTAATGAACCGGCTAAGGCCGCAATCGGGTATCCCGCATTGGGGCTTTCCAATTTGTTGCCGTCACGCAAGGCACATTGCCAAGCCCCGCGCTTGTTGGTCGCCAAGATAACGATCAGCAAGGCTGTCAACCGTGCCGGAACAAAATTGACCAGATCATCCAAAACCGCCGCTATTCTGCCAAAATTGAGATAACGCTCGGTTTTGTAGGCAATCATGGAATCCAAGGTGTTGATGGCCTTGTAAACGGCGATTCCTGGCAAGCCGAACAAGACCAGATAAAACAAGGGTGCAATCACGCCATCGCTCAGGTTTTCTGCCCAGGTTTCCAGCGCGGCCTTGAGGATGTCGGCTTCGTTCATCGCTTCGGTATCGCGGCTGACCAGGCGGCCAATCGCCTGTCTAGGATATTTGGCAGTTAACACGCCCGCTACCGAAGCATATAGCATATTCATTGCCAATCCCATAGAAGCCAATGCCGCCAACACCGGCAAAGACAACCATAAAGGCAACAACCCGCACAAATAAGCCAGTGTGACGCTGACCAATAGTGTCAGACTTAGCAAACTGACCACCAATAATGCGCCGGGAATTATGCGGTCGCTATAAAAACGCCGTTCAAAGGCGGTGATAAAATCGCCCATCAGCATCACCGGATGTTTGCCGGGGAATTCCCCGACCAGCCTATCAAGCAGATAAGCAAAAAACGCCAATTCAAAAAACATCAGTCCGCCAAAGCTGCAAGGATGGCATCAATGTTGATTTCGGCTGACACGTTGTCAGCAAAGTCCTGGATCGCCTTGTCACGGTAGCTTGCATAGCGGTACCCCTGATAAGCCGGGTTAATCGCCTTGAAGTAACTTGTGCGGAAACCATCGTTGTCAAAAACGCCGTGGACGTGTGTGCCGGCGACGGCCAGAGTGGATGGCGGGTGCGCTTGATAATACAGTGGATATTGGGCCATGCGCCCACAATGGATTTCATAGCCGCTGATGGCCGCATGGGAAAATAGCTGATATTGCCCGAGCTTGAGGATTTTAGGGCTTTGATAAACGACTTCATCGTCGATAAAGCCCAATCCAGATTCCGTACCCGGCGCTTCGTGCTCCAGCGCGTCCGGGTCGTGCAGTTGCCTGCACAGCATTTGATAACCACCGCAAAGACCGAAAATCGCTTTCCCAAATTGCCTGATTTCCTTGTACAGTCCTTGTTCTTTCAGCCAGCGCAAATCACGGATGACGGTTTTGCTACCCGGCAACAGCAGCATATCGTAATTGGTCAGCGGGCGGTAATGATTAATAAGATCAATGGACAGCTCACTGTCCGCCATCAGTGCATCAAGGTCGTTATAGTTGCTCAAGCCGGGATAGGCGATGGCGGCAATCCGGATTTTGACATCGCCCAAACGCTGCCGGTAATTCATCAGCGACTGGGAGTCTTCCATGTCGATGCCCAGCGGCATAAACGGCAACACCCCTAACACCGGGATGCCGAAGCGTTCTTCGATGATTTTTTCTCCGTCGGCGAAAAAACGCCGGTCACCCCGGAATTTGTTGACGACCACACCAATCAGGTTACGGCGCATGGTAGGACACATCAATTCCAGCGTACCGTAAATGGCAGCGAACACGCCGCCGCGCTCAATATCGGCCACCAGGATATTTTTGGTCTGAAAGGTATTGCCGATATAAGTATTGGATAGGTCTTGTGCCAGCAGATTCAGTTCCACTGGCGATCCGGCACCTTCGGCAATGACCAAATCATAGTTTTTGTGCAGCGTGGAAAAAGCCTTTTCAACGTGACCTTTTAAGCCGTCGATTTCGGCATAATAATCGGCAATGGCCTGGTTTTGCCGAACCAAGCCGTTGACAATCACCTGCACGGAACCGTTGCCATGCGATTTTAGCAAGACCGGGTTGAACAAATGGCTGGGTTCTATCCGGGCGGCTTCTGCCTGAAAACATTGCGCCCTGGAAATTTCCCGGTTTTCCTGGGTAACGGCGGAATTATTGGAGACATTTTGTGCCTTAAACGGCGCAACCTTTAGGCCACGGTCAGCAAAGATACGGCATAAGGCCATTACCAGCGTGGTCTTACCCGCATCCGAACCGGTGCCGAAAACAGCCAGCGGTTTCATAAATGAACAGCTTTTAATCCATCAGCCAGTCTTTCAATTGCACGTTCATCCTTGACGGCAAAACGGACATGGCTGTTATCCAGCCCGGTGAAATTATCGCAGACTCGAATCAATAGCCGCGATGGTGCCAAGCGCTCTTGCAATTGGTAGCCGTCGCCCTGACTGGCCAGTTTTGCCAGCAAAAAATTGGCTTGCCCCGGATAAATGTGTTCAAACAGATTCGACGTTTGCAGTACTTGGTACAGCAACGCCCGCCGATGGCTTGTCAATTGCCGTGTGTGTTCGATAAATGCCGTATTCGACAGGGTTTGTTGCATATACGCCATGTCAAAGCTGGACAGTTTCCAGGCCGGTTCCAAGCATTTTAGTTTATTGATGGCTTGCGTTGCCGCCAGAATAAAACCGATGCGGATGCCCGCGCAGCCGTAAAACTTGCTCAGCGATTTGATGATATACAGCTTGTCGTATTGCAGAATGGCTGCTGCAACCGAATCGGCATCGCAAAAATCCAAAAACGACTCATCGATGACGATGGTGCAATGGGCCGCTTGCCACTGGCTTAACAACGCCTGCAGGTCATATAGCGTTCCATCCGGTGTCGCAGGATTGACAAAAATGACGGTGCTGTTCTTAGGCACAGCCGCCGTTAGGGAAGCAAAGCGATCAATATTGTGCAGGGTGCAGCCCAGTTGCCCGCCAATCTTGGCGTATTCGCCATACAAAGGCGCATATAAAACCAAATCTTTGGGCAGCAAGTGCCGCAACAGGGCAAAAATGGCGGTGCTGGCGCCGTTAAATACCTCAATATCCACGCCAGTCGGCTGGAAGTAACGGTTTTTGAGCGCCTGTTTCAACAACCCGTATTCGGGATCGGCATACGGTTCAAGACTAGGAAACTGGAGTTGGGCTGGATCGACCGCCTGCTCTGGATTGATATTGGCCGAAAAGTCGATCACCTGCTCCGGGAGGCAGCCAATCTGACGGGCAAACCGGTAAATATTGCCGCCGTGGTTCATTCCGTATCCCCTGACTTATTCAGCAAATCGCAAGGCGTGTCCCAGGCGTTTTCAAACAGTAAATTCTTAAGGTTTTGCCGCGCCGCCCACTGTTCCTGTTCCAGCATGGGTTGTTGGTAAAACTTTTCGACATGGCCTAAGCAAAGAATCGCCACAGGATGGCTATCCTGTGGCATGTTTAGACAAGTTTTAAGCGCCTCCGGCTCGAACATCGACACCCAGCCCAGCCCCAAGCCTTCCGCCCGCGCCGCCAGCCAAAGGTTTTGGATGGCGCAGGCTACGGAAGCCAAATCCATTTCCGGCAAGGTGCGCCGTCCAAAAACATGGGCATCACGCTTATCGCACAAGGCCGCAACCAAAATCTCACCGCATTCCAGAATACCTTCGACTTTCAGTTTCATGAATTCATCTTGGCGCTCGTGCAGGGCTTCAGCGGTCTGGATTCTTTCTTGTTCGACCAAGTGATGAAGTTTTTTCCGCAACTCAGGGCAACCAATCCTGATAAACCGCCAAGGCTGCATAAGACCCACGCTGGGCGCTTGATGGGCGGCGTTCAGCAAACGGATCAACAGGTCAGGGTCGATGGGGTCAGGCAAAAAATGGCGCATGTCCCGGCGCTCGTAGATCGCCGGTAAACAGCGGCCCGCTCTACCTCGCTATACCTGTGCGGTTTGTGTTTATTATCCCATTCAGGCATTTTTCTCCAGCCATTGCCGAATGATTTGCCGAATTTGCGCTAAGCCGTCGGTCAAAGCCGCAGGTCCGGGCTGGAGGATGTCACAGGATTTAACCTCAAAAAGCTGGTTGTTTTTGACGGCAGGGATAACATCCCAGCCCGCTCTGGCAGCAACGTGGTCGTGACGGAATTTCTTGCCGCACCAAGAGCCTATAATAATGTCCGGCGCACGGCGTACGACTTCCAGCGGGTCGGCGATAATGCGCTGCTTGGCGGATTGTTCCGTCGATAATTCGGCAAAACAATCCACACCGCCCGCTATCGCAATCAATTCCGATACCCAACGGATGCCAGAAATCATCGGTTCATCCCATTCTTCAAAATAGACCTTGGGCCTGAAGGGCAATGCCGTGGCAGTGGCTTCGGATTGAATGGTTTTGATTTGTTGTCGGTAACCAGCCGCCAACTCGGCCGCCTTATCCGTTACACCGACCATCGCCCCCAGCAAGCTAATCATCCGTAAAATACCCTCGACGGAACGCTGGTTGAAGACATGGACGGCAATGCCTGCGCGGATTAATTGCGCGGCAACATCGGCCTGCAAGTTGGAAAAGCCCAAGATCAAATCCGGTTCAAGTTCCAAAATCTTGTCGATTTTGGCGCTGGTAAACGCGGAAACCTTGGGTTTTTCCTTGCGAGCCTGGGCCGGCCTGACGGTAAAACCGGAAATACCGACGATGCGCCGCTGCTCGCCGAGAAGATACAGCGTCTCGGTAGTCTCCTCGGTCAGGCAAACGATACGGGCAGGGTAATCCATTAAGCGGTTTTGTGGCTATCGGCTATCGCTAAAATCGTTTTGATGAGTTTGGCCAACGCAAAACCGACGATGCCGTAAAGCAGCGTGGAACTGAGGTACGGCGGGTAATAACGGGCGACACGCTCGAAGTATTGCGTCCATGACAAGTCAGGGTAGCGACCCGAAAACAAATAAAAGCTGCCGTTGGAAATAAGGAATGCCACCGACGTTGCCAAAGCGAGCAGTCCCAAAGCGCCGAGAGACAATTTAAATTCCGCCCCTTTATTTTCAAGCAGGCTGGAACAATAACGTCCGGCAAACCACATGACCGCATAGGTCGGAATCAAAAACACATAAGCGGGCGAAATACACCAGCTACTGGTGCCGTTGGCAATCGCCACATAATCGATTAACGCGGCCAATGCCATCAAGAACACCAGGAATATTTTTTTGCGGTAAAAACCGGCAAAGAAAAACACCGCCAGTGATGCATCCGGCAAATGCAGGGCATCGCCGAAGTGGTGAAAGCGCGTTAACAACATGACGGCAATCAGCGGTGCTGGTAAATAATCAGCGTGTAGGTAACGGTTAATAGTCATGGGGTACTCCTGTCAAAACAAGGCCAAATGTTTAGGGATTAATTGTTGTATTGCACGGTAAAAAAGAAGTTTCTGCCTTGGGTGTTATAGGTATTCACCGTTTGATAATCCTTATCCAACAAGTTGTTCAGTTTGGCACTGAGCAGCCAGTTTTTGTTGATATGGTAGGCGGCACGTAAATCAACAGTGACGAAACCCGCCACTTTGGTGGTGTTTTGCGGGTTGTCGAAACGGTGGTCTTGCGCCATTACATTGGCGCCCACATCTATGGGCCCGAATGAGCGGGATAAGTCGAATGACAGCGTCTTATCGGCACGGCGTGGCAGCCGTTTATTGGTTTCCCTGATTTCGGGGTTTAACAGGCTCATCATTAATTTGCCGTTCCAGCCCTGCCATTGGGTGCCGATTTCGGCTTCTAAGCCGTCAATTTGCGATTTGCCGACATTTTGGGCGCTGTAATTAAAGTTTTGGTCGGGCACCGGGGTAATCAGGTTGTCGATATCGGTATGGTAAGCCCGCAGTTCCCATTGCCCCCAGTCATGATTGCCGCCAAGCCCCACTTCAACAGAAGTCGATTCTTCTGCCTTTAAGTTCGGGTTGCCGTAGTTGGGGAAATACAGGTCGTTAAAAGACGGTGCCTTAAAGGCGTTGCCGAAACTGGCAAAGGTGCTGATGCCATAGTCCCAGTTGGAACGCCAGCCGACATTGCCGGTCACATAGTCGCCGGATTGTTCGTTTTCGTCCCAGCGCACCGACGCATTAATATAATGGTTGTCGAAGAATCGGCCGCGGTATTCGCCGAACACGCCAACGTCATAGCGCGATGTTTCCGCGTAGCGGGTGGTGCTTTCGATCTCGTCCAAGCGGTAATCCGAACCCAGGATAAGCTTATGCCCGTCCGCCAACGTCACGTCATTGACCCAACTAATATTCCAGCGTGTCGAATCAAAGCGGCTATCAAACGTATTGTTCGGCATAAAGATATCGCTTTCGTCCCGGCTTTGGCCCAGGCGTAGGCTAGAATGCCAGCTATCGACGATATCCATGCTCCCTAATAAGGAAATGGTTTGGGTCAAAAATTCCGAGTGGTCGCCACCAAATCCTGAGTCGTATTCGTTATTGCCTTCGGCGCGGATAAATGAGGCTTCCAGTTCAGCATTATTGTCAAACCGATGGCCGAACCGGGCATTGAGGGCGGTGTTCTGGTAGCCGTCCCGATCCGGCTGGCTAAAGCCGAACGGGCCTGGAATTGGCTGGCGGGCATTGATGCCTTCGGCACCAATGGAAGAAACGCCCAAGCTGTACCAATTGTCAAGCCATTTGCCGTTGACCTGTCCACCCACCTTATAGGTATCATAGGAGCCGCCGCCCGCGTTCAAACTGTAATGGGGCGTTTCGGAATCACCGCCTTTTCGGGTAAATATCTGGATGACGCCGCCGATGGCTTCCGAGCCATACAGACTGGACTGCGGGCCACGGATGATTTCCACCCGTTCGATCTGGTCGATAGGTACAAACTCAAAGGGCGTGGTGCCCAATGTCGCCGACCCTACCTTGATGCCGTCCACCAGCACCAGGACATGATCCGAATTGGTGCCGCGCATGAAGATGCTGGTCGTTTTACCGTCCCCGCCATTTTGTGTCATGTCAAGCCCTGTCGTGCCGCGCAACAAATCCGGAAAAGTATTGATTTGCCTGCGTTCAATGTCTTCCCGCGTATAAACAGTTGTGGCGGCGGCCAATTGGTCTTTCGGGGTGTCTGTACGGGTTGCCGTGACCACCATTTCAGGGAGCGCCACTGAATCGGTGGCTAGAATTTCTTGCGCTTGGGCATAAAAACCCGCAAGCAGCAGTAAGCTGATTATTTTATTTGGCATGTTGTCCTCTGCGCCGCTCGCGTATGGTGCGTTAAGTTAAAACACAGTGAGGACAAAAAAGACGGAAGCACAGTAAAAGGACTGCCAACAATTCCGTCGACAGCCCGCCGCTGTGCCGAATGTAACTTTCGGGCCGGTCTCCGGGCTTGTAAGCGGTAATTAACTGAATTACCCGAACCATCACCTTCCCATGCACAAGCACAGTGGCGTATTGATGGCTCTTATCTTACCTACCGTTGCGGGGGCAGCGTCGGCTTTGATCCTATTAGCAGGCATCTTACCGACTTCCCGTTTAACCAGAAGCCTTGGAAAAGACTTCTGGAACCTGAAAACAGGCCGTCATTATAACGAGTGACGTTGATAATGCAATCTTGGAAATGGCTTCTTGATTTAAAGGGTAGCGGTTATATTAGTGAAATTTGTTTACGTGATCATGGAAAATTGAATTTTTGAAAACAGCATTATTGGCAGGCACCCATTCCGGTTGCGGCAAAACCACGCTTATGTTGGCGTTACTGCAATATTTTCGGCGACGCACACATAATGTCGTTTCCTTCAAGTCGGGGCCGGATTTCCTGGATCCCTTATGGCACCAAGCGGTCACCGGCAAGCCGTCGTACAACTTGGATACCCGGATGATGGGAACTAAAACCTGCCAAAGGGTGTTTAACCAACAATCCCGGCAAGCCGATATTGGCCTGATAGAAGGCGTAATGGGATTGTTTGACGGGCATTCCGGCGTGGGCAGGGAAGGGTCGAGCCTTGATCTGGCCCGTGTTTTGGGATGCCCGGTGCTGTTAGTTCTGGACGCGGGTGGAATGGCGGGCACCATTGCCGCCGTGGTGACTGGCTTTTGTCAACTCGCCGCTCGAAACAATGTCCGCGTTTCGGGAATTATCGCGAATAAGGTCGGTAGCGAACACCATGCCAGGTTACTAGGGAATGCCTTGAGCGAGTTTGGACTGCCGCCATTGGTTGCCTGGATGGAACGTAGCGATAAGGTATTGGCCGAACGGCATTTAGGCTTAAAAATGCCGGATGAAGCCTTTATCCCTGATTATGCAGGCTGCCTGCAGGTTGACCATGAGGGCTTGGCGCAAGCATTTTCAGAAGTTACGCAGAATATGCCAGCCATTCCCTTTAAGCCATTGTTACAGGACAAAACCATCGCGGTAGCGAGGGACAATGTGTGCTGCTTTATTTATCCCGCCAACCTGGATTGGTTATCCAGCCACGGCGCAAACCTGGTATATCTCTCCCCTGTTGCTGGTGAGCCAGTACCTGAAGGCATCGATGCGGTTTGGTTGCCCGGTGGCTATCCGGAATTGTATGCAGAGCCATTGTCGAAATCCGCCACGTGGCCTTCGTTGCGTTCCCGCGCGAATTCCGGACTGCCCATACTTGCCGAATGCGGTGGCGCCATGATGCTTGGGAAAACCTTGATTGATGGAGACGGCAGGCAATGGCCTATGGCGGGTATTTTCCCCTACGCCTCGATTATGCAGCCGCGATTGGCGGCATTAGGGTATCGTGAAGACGCATCCGGTGTTAAAGGCCACGAATTCCATTATTCCAAGCGAGAAGAGGATACTGGGTTAACGCCAGCTTTCGACGTATTTCAAGGCGATAAAGGCGTACGCTATAACAACGTGCGGGCATCGTATGTCCATTGGTACTTTGAAACTGATTGTCAGCAAACCACCATTTGGTTTGGTGCTGACAGATAGCGTGCATCACAATCCGTTATGGTCGCGAATGACGGCTTCTTAAGCCAAAGACAGCGTTATCAGCCTATCAAGTTGCCGCAGGATTTCTCGGACGAGGAAATGGCAAGGGGTTGGACGCTGTCCGAGGCTGATTTTAAGGAGATCAGCAAATATCGGAAAAACTCCCGTTTGTTTATTGCCGTCCAATATTGCTCAATACGGTTGTATGGCCGTTTTCTGGCCGAATTGAATGGGCTGTCGCCCCGCATCATCAATTATTTGAACAATCAATTGGGCTTGCCGCCTTCCTTGGCGCTACCCAAACCGGAACGGGAAGCGACTTTTTCGGAATACCGGAAAAACATCTTAGCCTATCTCGGCTTTTCCAAATTCGACGATAACGCACAACAATATTTGCGTTCGTGGTTGGAGCAACAAGCGAAAGAAGCCGTCTTGCCCGACGACCTGTTCCTGCGGGCTGAACGCCATCTGCTTGTGCAACGGGTGATCTTGCCGGGCGCAAGCGTCCTGGAACGGCTAGTCATCAGCGTTTGTGCCGATGCCCATGAAAAGTTGTTTGAAAACCTGTTCAACCGGCTCACGCCGGAACTGAAAACTGCGATTGATGGTGTCTTGGTTGCGTCGCCCGGAGGACAACCTTCACATTTTTTCCTGTTGAAAGAATATCCACCATCCGCAACGATTGCATCCATACAGGACTACCTGGAACGCTATGCATTGCTTGAAAAGACGGGTATCGGGGCATTCCCGGCACAAATCGCCGATCCTGGGTTTATCGATTACTTGTATAAGCTGGCAAGGCGTTACAACGCCAGGGATATGAAGCGTTTTAAGGCAGAAAAACGCTATGCCATGATGACCTGCTTCCTTTTAGAAACGCGGAAAATATTGCTGGATCATTTGGTCAAGATGCACGACCAGTTCATGACCGATACGCTACGCAAATCCAAGCATATTTATGAGCTTGCCCACCGCCAGTTCCGCAAACGTCAGAAGAAGGCCATTAATACGGCATTGGTGACTATCCATTGGGTTCTCGACTGCCCGGAAGATGCGCCCTTGTTGAAAGCGGATTTATGGCGATGCGTGGATGAAAAGAAGCTACAGGAATCCATTGCCGACTTGCATACGTTCAAGCGTCTAGAAGATTGTGGTTACGGGGATATTTTGCTGCGCCGGTACGCGAGCCTGCGCCGGTATTTTGCCGATTTTATCCACCTGCCATTTTTTGCAAAATCCGGCATGGAACCATTACTGAACGCCATTAATATTATCAGGCAGTTGGATTCTGGGGAACTAAAAAAGCTCCCCGAGAACACCCCTATCACTTTCATCCCCCAGGAATTGCAACGGTCTTACCGTGACAAGGACGGCAGGATCAAGCGTAATGCCTGGGAGTTGGGCGTTGCAATCGCCATGAAAGAGGCGTTACGCGCGGGCGACCTGTATTTGCCACAAAGCAAACAGCATGTCTCTTTCTGGGATCTTATGCTGGATGACCGCCGCTGGTCAGATAATCGGGAGATCGCTTATGAAGAACTCGCACAACCCCATCAAGATGCGGTCAAATCGGTTTTGCTGTCACGTTTCCGCCAGTCCGTTGATAAAGCTGAAAAATGCTTTGGCTTGGATACTTTTTCCGAAATCAAGGACGGCAACCTAAAGCTGAAAAAAGACGACAAGGCAGAAATCCCGGATGAAGTGCTCCGGTTACAAAAGGCTATCGATGCCAGCTTGCCGTCTATCCGAATTGAGCAGTTGCTGATGGAAGTTGACCAGCGCGCCACTATTTTTCGCGAAAGCTGAAATGGGGTCCAATCCGATTTCAGCAGCGAAAAATGACGTGGCGAGTTTGCCTTCGGCGGCCTGCGTTCGTCCCGCTACAGCCCAAAACACAAAAC
>VGVA01000003.1 GCA_016874115.1 Gammaproteobacteria bacterium | reverse complement strand
CGGGTTTGGTAAAGCCGCCAGATTTCTTGGCGGTCTAGCAATGTGAGTCGAGTTCGTTTATGGATGTTCATTTACAGTATTCTCCAGAATACTGTAAACAACGCTAGAAATTTTTACACATTAATTATGACCAAATCGTCATAACACTGTGATTTAATTGAGGAGAAGGATGCGTGCGCAACATAACTAAAGCTTTAACAGTCGTATCGTTACTGGCTCCCGTTAGTGGTTTTTCGCTAGGAATCGGCGATATCAGGGTGCGCTCGGCTCTTAATGAAAATCTAAACGCTGAGATCAATTTGGTGGCGGCTCGCGGCGAACGCCCGTCCAATATCAAAGTCAGTCTCGCGCCTGCCGAAAAATTCGACGAAGCCGGTATTCCGTGGACGTATTTTTTGTCCAAACTCCGGTTTCAACCGGTAGTAAAGGCCAATGGCGCGATGGTGATCAAAGTTACCTCCAAAGAAGCTCTGAAAGAACCGTATTTGAATTTTTTGCTTGAAGTCAGCTGGCCGAAGGGCAGTTTATTCCGCGAGTTCACGGTATTGGTCGATCCGCCAGCCGATTATCAACACCAGAGTTATCAGGAACCGGTCTATCAAGAGCCGGTATATCCTTCTCCCTACCAATACGACACGCCAGCGCCAATTGAACGGCAGGATTATGTGCCCAGAAGGCGTTCGTCCAGGCCCGCTCGTACTGCCAGAATCCGCGCCGACAAACCTAGAGTTTCTGCCGGCAATTACGGCGGTCAAATCGTAACCCGCAGAAACGACACGTTGTGGAATGTGGCGGCGCGGGCAAAAGGCGCGGGCGTTTCGGTCGAACAGATGATGATGGCGCTGTATAATCAAAACCCGCAGGCGTTTTACCAACAAAATGTTAATGCGCTATCCGCAGGAAAGGCCTTAAAAATTCCCGAAAAAAGCACGGTAGAGCAGCTTTCCAGGCAAGATGCTCTGGCGGAATTCGGCCGCCATAACGAAGCCTGGAATACTAACCGTTCTGGTATTCCACGCAACGAATCGCAAGTTGCAAGGACAGAAACAGTCGACACCCAGTTAAAACTGGAAGCACCCGCAGAAGCTACGGTGGGGGCAGATGAGGCGGTGTCGCCTTCCAGCGAACAGACATCGGGCAGCCAAAAAGCATTGACGCCTGTTCCGCCAACGCCGGCCGGTCAGGCAGGGGCCAGCGGCGAAAAAGCCCATGTCGATAAGGCATTGCAGGATAAGATTAATGCTCTAGAAAAACAAATGGCGAATATGGAGCAGTTAATTGCTTTGAAAGACAAGCAATTAGCGGAAATGCAAAATCCGGCGCAGACAGCGCCAACAGAGCCGACAACTCCTGCTGTAACGCCTACTCCAGTTGAAGAAACTGCGCCAGTAGCGCCTGTGCAGCCTGAACCTGCTCCAGCGGTTACACCACCCGTTACCGCTCAGCCAACGCCCGCGCAACCTGCACCCGAGGCGTCCAAACCAGTACAACCGGTTGTGCCGCCTAAACCGGTTATTACGCCGCCGGTTAGAACTCAAGCGCAACCGGCTCCGGTTGCGGAAGAATCTTCACCGTTACCGTGGATACTCGGCGCGCTAAGTACAGTATTCTTAGGGTTGTTCGGTTGGTTATGGTGGCGTAAGCAAAAAATTCTGAAAGAAACCGATGCCGAAAGCATGTTCAGAAATTACACCACCATGCGAAGCGCCGATTCCTCCGGCAGTTTATCGACTACCATGAAAAAAGCCAGCGGACCCTTAAGCGCCGGTGTGGCTGGGGAAAGTTCTTTCTTGAATGATTTTAAAGCCAGCGATTTTGAATCATTCGAATCGTTTAACGTCGACCATAGCGATATCGATCCGGTTGCCGAAGCCGATGTTTATCTGGCTTACGGCCGTTATCAACAGGCTGAAGAATTAATGAAGGATGCTATTAAAGACCATCCTGAGCGCGATGATTGTAAGTTAAAATTGCTTGAAATTTATCAAGCCAGTTCCAATAAAGAAGCGTTTGATAACTATGCCAAGTCATTGGTTAATGCGGGTAAAAAAGATGACGCCGGTTTCTGGTCCAAAGTCATTCTGTTGGCCAGAGATATCTCAATCGATGCAGATTTATTAACGCCGTCCGCTGTCAGCAATGAAGCGGTCTTTCCTACCGAATCCGATTCGGTTTTTGAAAATGTTTTGTTCGATATATCTGCGCCAACGGCTGATGCCGCTGAGCCTCCATTCGCCAAAGAACTACCTGAAACCGAACACTTAGGCGCGGCTACATTTACCGTGGATGAAAGCGAAGGCGAAGGCTCGATTTTCGAATTAGCGGAACCTCAAGAGACATCGAACCAATTCACCGAACCGCAACCGCTTAATGCGGAAGATCATACTAAGAACGAAATTACCGGTAATAATGCGAACGTAATAGCGCCGCAATCTTCATTTGAAGATGATGCTAAGATAAAGGATTTCCAGGATAACGATATTTTGGATTTTGATTTAGGTCCTTATCCGAGCAGCAGAAAAGGAGACCAGTCTAAATTAGCGTCTGAAATTTCTGAAGTTATTGTCCCTGCCAAGCTCGAGGCTGATAAAACCGACGACAAGGATGAGATTGAATCTTACGAATTTAATTTCGATCAGGATTTAATGGGCAATAAGGACAACAACATTGCAAAAGCTTCGGATAATTTAAGTTCGGATACATGGGATGCAAGTCAAACGCTTGATTTTTCACTGGAAGGACTATCGGAATCGGATGCGGACGATAATACCATCGATTTTAACTTCGAACTTGAAGCGGCGCATACTTCTGAGGAAGGGTTGTCTCCCGGAAACGATTTTTCCGTTTCCGATTTAACCGATATGGACGAAATGGAAACCAAGCTGGATTTGGCGAAAGCTTATGTGGATATGGGCGATGCCGCCGCAGCTAAAGAAATTATCATGCAGGTAATTGCTAAAGGTTCCGGCGAACAAAAGAAAAATGCGCAAGCGTTGTTAGACGAGCTTGGGTAGAAAGAGAAAATAATGTTTGTTAATAATTATTAATAAGGTATTAACAGCTTGCGAAAAAAAAGCCTGGCAACAGGCTTTTTTTAAATAACTCTAATTTCCTTTTTCCAGGAATTCGAAAATTTTTTCCCTGTTTTGCAACAAAACGCCAATGCGTTGTTTTAAAGCCAGAAAATGTGGTTCAATCAATTCCGGCTTGTTTTCATTAAAGATTTTTTTAAGACAATCGGCAGTTTCCCCGACAGGTTTTAGAAAGCACGTTTTTACCGAGCCATTGAGCTTATGCGTAATGTCGTAAGCCAATCGAAAGTCGCCGTTTCCGAATGCCGTTTCGATCGAATCGATTTGCTGCGGCAAGCTGTCGAATAATTTTTCGTACAGCGATATTGCCAGCTTGCGATTATTTCTACAGTTGTCCAGTAACGTTTTCAGCGACCATAAATAATCGAATTGGACGTTATGCCCTTGCCAAAATCTGATGGTTTCATCTAAACATTCATTGATTAATGGTTTCGGCAGGCAATCATCGAATCCTAACGTAATCAAATGTTTTTTATGGTCGTTTTCCGTGTGACCGGTTAATGCGATGGCAGGGGTGTGCAGGTTTAAACTTTGCGGATTTCTGATGGCCGGAATGATTTTGCCGACAATAATGTTTTCATCAATAATGATCAGATTGAATACTGTACTGATGACTTTGGCTAAAATATCTTGTTCTTGTATGGCTAATACGCAGGAAAAAAAACTATTGTTTTTATTAGCTTTATCAATCAGCCAAGCAGGTGGGTCTTGTTGCGCGACTAAGGTAACAAAAGGCTGGAAATTGTTTGTTGACATTGAGTTAACGGAAAAAAATAATTGCCCGGATTACGCCTGTAAGTCGAAGTAAAAATGAAGAAAATTTGGGAAAAGGATGATTAATTATAACGTCGTAGTCTTTTAAAAAGACAAGAACTGTTTCACAATTCAACAAAGTATAGATAGATATTTTAATTAATATATGGATTACCCATCATTGGCTAATAGCTTTCTTGCTCCACATGTCAAAATTTTGTGCCGAAGCTATCGAAAGCTGATAGGAAGTGCATTAATCACCGTACCTGATGCGTCGTATCCAGCCATTGCAGAGGCTTTGTATAATGCGCCGTTTGCGGTCGTTTCGCATGATACGTCGCAAGATCCCCTGTTCAATTACGCTAACTTGAAAGCTTTGGATTTGTTCGGTTTTACTTGGGCTGAATTTACTGCGCTGCCTTCACGCTTGTCCGCCGAACAGGCGTTGCAGGAGGAGCGCGACAAACTGTTGGCTGAAGTTAATCTAAACGGATTTATACGCCATTATAGCGGAGTCCGAATCAGTAAAACCGGGCGCAGATTTTTAATCAAAAATGCGGTAGTCTGGAATTTATACGATCACCACAGTGTTTATGCCGGGCAGGCAGCCTGTTTTGCCGACTGGTGTAATCTCGATTGATAAGCTCGAGTTATATCGCGCCAGTCTGCTTTTGCGGAATAACGCGGGAATTCGGACTGGCCGGCGGTTTCGGTTTTTTTAAAGTCTGGCCGAATCTATCGATTTCGCCTTTTAATTCGTTGCCGAATGCTTCTATTTCTTTTTCTATTAATGGCAATTGCTGTTCCAACTGGTTGGTAAAGGTTTCGCCCATTTCCTGCAAACTTTTTGCGATACCCTCAAACGGCGCCATGGCGATGCTGGTATGCGTTTGCTGGAAATCTACTTTCCAGCCGTTATCATCCTCTTTCATCAGGATCGTTTCAAAAGTGACGGGTTTGTTATTGCGATTAATGGTTGTCGTGACATAAGCATTATTGTCTTCAACAACCGCTTCCCCGATATTAATCGGCGAATGTTGGTCGATTTCTCTTGTATTAACAATTGCTTGAGTATCTTGCGTGACTTTACTTTTAGCGTCTTCCACATGGCCTTGAGCCAATTCCTGCCAAAATTGCAAAGTGACTTCTTCCGGCGTTGTTGCCTGACAGCCTAACAACAATAAACAACTAAGCCCGGTAATAAGCGCCGGGCTTAGCCGTAAAGATAAGGCGGATGGCTTAGTCTTCACCACCAAAAACCCCAAGGATTTGCAATAAACTCAGGAACAGGTTGTAAATAGAGACATATAAAGAGACAGTCGCCAAAATGTAATTGGTTTCACCGCCGTGAACGATTTCACTGGTTTGGAACAGGATCATGCCGGACATTAATAAAATGAACATGGCGGATACGGCCAAGGATAACGCAGGCATTGCAAACACCGCTGCGCCGATACCGGCCAGGAAGGCAACCAGCACGCCTACCATCAGAAAGCCCGCCATAAAGCTGAAATCCTTGCGGGTGCTTAAAGCATAGCCGGACAATCCCAGGAAAATCACACCGGTACCGCCCAATGCTGTCATCACCAGTTGATTGCCGTTGCTGAAAGCATGGGTGTACATATTAATGATCGGACCTAAGGTCAAGCCCATAAAGCCTGTTAACATGAATACGAACAACAAGCCTAATGCTCTGTCGCTGTATTTGGAGGTCAGGAACAACAACCCGTAGTAGCCTACCAACGTCAACAACATGCCGGGATGCGGCAGGTTGAACATCATGGATAACCCGGCGGTCAGGGCGCTGAACAACAAGGTCATCGCCAGTAGCATATAAGTATTTTTTAATACCCGGTTGGTAGACAGGATGCTGGCTTCCGAACGGGCGATAGCTGTATTCAAACGCATTTTTAATTCCTATAAGGTCAAAAAACAAATACTAAGACAGCTGCATTTTACTAGAGTTTCCGCCCTACGTTAAGATTCAATGGCGGACTTCCTATTCAGGATAAAACGACCAACCCATGCAGTTCTGTCTTTAATTAATAATAAAGCATTTATATCAAAAAGATAGCACTAGCATTCGTTAATGAATAGAAAATGGCTGCAAAAAAGAGCGTTGCCCGTGAATTAATTGAACAGATACGTTAAGATTGAGTCATTAATCCATCCAACTTTCCACGTTACCAACCGATGTCGCTGCCCCAATTACCGTTTGCATACCAAATTCGCCGCAGCCAGCGCGCTTCCAGGGCCAGGATTGTGGTCAAGCCTGGGCAAGTGGAGATCGTGGCTCCGCATGAAATTCCGGAAGGCTGGTTGCATAAGTTCGTCCAAGCCAAACAACATTGGGTCGCCCATGCCTTACGCAAAATGGCGGTGACAAATCCGGAACAGAACAATTTTGCGCCGTTAACGTTTGAGCAGGGCGCAACCCTGATTTATCAGGGCAAACCGCATCCGATTACTTTAAAAACCACAGCCTTAAAGCGGGTAAAAATTGAATTCAACGACCATTACATCATTCATTTGCCGGAGACGATACATCCTCGCCATCATCATGAGCAGATAAAAGCCGAATTCATTAAATGGCTTAGAAAAATGGCAAAACAGGAAGTAGAACAATTAGTCGCCAAACATGCGCCGCAGCGAAAATTATTTCCTAAATCTACTACCATCAAAACCCAAAAAAGCCGCTGGGGCAGTTGTGGTGTTAATAATAATATTAATATCAATTGGTTATTAATGATGGCGCCAGCCGACGTATTGGAATACGTGGTGGTGCACGAGCTTTGCCATATCAAAGTCAAGAATCATTCCAGCCAGTTCTGGGCGCTGGTGGCGGAGCACCTGCCAGATTACCAACGCCGCCGCCTGTGGCTTAAACGGGAAGGGCGCAACCTGATGCTGGCGTTTTGAGTTAAGCTTATAAACGCTTAAATAATGTCTTTCCGAAGGAGAAACGCGACTGAGAAATCTTATTTATTTAAGAGTTCTCCACCTTCGACTGCGCTTAGTACAGGCTCAAGGCTCGAAATTCCAACATTTGTGCTTAATTTAACGCTATGAAGCCATGAGTAAAAAATCCCAAACAGCCTTTGTTTGCCAGGACTGCGGCGCGGATTATCCGCGCTGGAACGGGCAATGCACGAGTTGCGGGCAGTGGAACACCATCAAGGAAGTCAGGCTGGGTTCGGCCAAGGCTTCAAGAAATGAACGCAGCCAAGGCTATGCCGGTGCTTTATCAGCAGTCAAACGCCTGAATGAAGTCGATTTAAGCGAGGCAGAACGGATTAATACCGGCCTGTCGGAATTCGACCGCGTCCTGGGCGGCGGCATCGTCGTTGGTAGTGTGGTGTTGTTGGGCGGTGCGCCGGGTGCGGGCAAAAGTACGATTTTGCTGCAAGCCATTGCCCATATCGCCGCCAAAAACGTCTCAGTCTTGTACGTGTCGGGCGAGGAATCCTTGCAGCAAATTGCCGAACGCGCTAAACGATTAGGGATTTCGTCGGATAAGATATTAATGCTGGCGGAAACCTCGATACAGAAGATTTGCGACGTACTGGACGAAATTCAGCCTAAAGTGCTGGTAATCGATTCGATCCAGGTGGTTTACAATCAGGATATCGAATCCGCTCCGGGTTCCGTTTCGCAAGTGCGCGAATCGGCCAGTTATCTCACCCAATACGCCAAGCGCAACCGTTTATCTGTATTAATGGTTGGGCATGTCACCAAAGACCAATCACTGGCCGGTCCCATGACTTTAAGCCACATTGTCGATACCCAAGTAATGCTGTCCTCGACCGATGACGCCCGTTTTCGGTTGCTGCGGGCAGACAAAAACCGCTTCGGCAGCGTGGGCGAGCTGGGCTTTTTTGCGATGGACAGCAGCGGCTTAAAAGAAGTCAAAAATCCGTCCGCCATGTTCCTGAATCGCCCGGACAAGCCCGCACCGGGTAGCGTGGTGACCGTGTTGTGGGAAGGCACAAGGCCTTTGCTGGTGGAAATTCAGGCGCTGGTTACCGAATGCCAATACGGTAATCCGCGCCGTTTGGCGGTCGGCTTCGACCAGAACCGATTGGCGATGTTATTGGCGGTGCTGTCGCGGCACGGCGGCATTTTTACCGCGAATGACGAAATTTACGCCAACGTAGTCGGCGGCATTAAAGTATCGGAAACCAGTTCCGATCTAGCTATTGTGGCGGGTATCGTGTCCAGCTTTAAAAACAAGATCATCCCGCATGATGCGTTTTTCTTCGGCGAAATCGGCTTAAGCGGGGAAATCCGTCCTGTCGCCAACGGTCAGGCACGGCTGAACGATGCCGCCAAACACGGTTTTAACAAAGCTGTCATCCCGAAATCGAATGCACCGAAAAAACGGATTGAAGGATTGGATATTTATCCCGTTGCAACATTGGTGGAAGCTTTAGAGGTTATTAATGGGTTTTAAGTGTAGGGGATAGGTTCACATTTCCGCGTAAGCGGTTATCTGACTGAGGAAACTTAGATGTTAGTTAGCGCAAGAGTAAACTTGATCTACGCCGCTACGGAATTTTTTTGGAACAAGTCGTGCTATCCGACTATTTTTAACGATAACACCCCTTGAAAGGATGTTATCGCACTAACGTTGTTCCCTGCTTAGTATCGTCGATGAAAAGAAGCGGGATTGCTATAGACCCGGCAACTCACACCCAGCAGTTAGCTGTCTGCTACAAGCAGCTGATTATCGAGCATTTTTTGTATCGTAAACTGCTTTATTATCATAAAGACTCCTTATAATAGTTGTCCCGTATCGGCTTGCCGTCTGTTTGTGTGGCAGATTGTTCTATATCAGACAGGCCGATCATCAAAGTATCGTCGAAAAATGTCACTCTGCCGTTGGCGACATCGTAACTGCCACCAACAATGCCGATTTGCCCGGTTTCGATCAGTTCTTTTAAAATCGGGCTGCGTTGCAGGATGGCTTCGACGGTGCGCTTGACGTTAATGGTGGCGACTTTTTCCACGAATTCTGGATTGTTCGAACTCCTGTCTTGTTTCTCGGACTTCTCGTCGTATACCGCCGGTTGCAGCTTGGCCAGCAAGGCGGTCAGATTGCCCATTTCGACATGGTCGCAAGCGCCTTTCACCGCGCCGCATTTGGTATGCCCCAGCACCACGATGAATTTGGAACCGGCTACCTTGCAGGCAAATTCCATACTGCCCAAGATGTCTTCATTAATGATGTTTCCGGCGATGCGGATGCTGAAAATATCGCCCAAGCCTTGGTCGAAAATCAATTCCGCCGAGGTGCGCGAGTCGATACAGCTTAAGATGACTGCGAAAGGATGTTGGCCGTCTGATGTTTCATTGGAGATATTTTCGGCGAACTTGCCGTGCTAGACGATATGCCGCGGTCGGCTAATGTTATTGCCAAGGAAGATTGTAACTTACTGGTTATTTTGAAAGCCGATTTTGCCCCACTGTTGCAGAATAATCCGAACGCGGCAAATCATGTCATTAAATATTTGTGCGAAAGGCTGAGAACGACTAATAAAGTTGCTTTTAGTTATGCGCTTATGGAAGTCTACGAGCGTTTAATCAGTTTTCTTTTATCAGTTGCCGCTCATGATGATAGTAAGAAGATTATTTCCCCGGCGCCGACCCATAAGGAGATCGCATTAAAAATTTGCACAGCCAGGGAAGTCGTCAGCCGTATGTTGGGAAAATTGGAAAAAGACGGCTACGTTACCATAGATAGCAATAAGATCATTATTAATAAGCCCTTGCCTTCATCTTTAAAGCTAAAGCCGGTTAAACGAAAAGCGCTTTAATTTTGTATCGCGCTATCTATTAACAACGCTTGGATTTCCTACAAATCAAGCCAACAAATTCACTAAAACCTGTTCGTATATTAACGACAAGGTTTCCAATTCATCCAGGCCGATATGTTCATTAATCTTATGGATGCTTTCGTTCAAAGCACCCAGTTCGATCACTTGTGCGCCGGTAGGTGCTATGAAGCGGCCGTCGGAGGTGCCGCCGCCGGTGTCGTCCTTGGGTTCGTATCCGGTTACGGTTTTGACGGCGGCATGGGTAGCATCGATTAATGCGCCAGGCTGGGTCAAGAACGGATTTCCGGACAAGCGCCAGGTCAGTTCGTAATTTAAGCCGTGTTTGTCCAGGATAGCGTGGGTGCGCCGTTTAATGGTCTGTTCGTCCAGTTCTGTACAAAACCGCAAATTGAACTGGACATCGAGGTGGCCGGGAATGATATTTTCTGCGCCTGTGCCGCTATTAATGTTGGAGACTTGCAAACTGGTCGGGGGAAAGTTGCTGTTGCCGCGATCCCAGATCTCGTCGGTCAATTCTTTTAAGGCCGGAGCAAAAGTATGAATGGGATTTTCGGCCAATTCGGGATAAGCAACATGGCCTTGGATGCCTTTTATGGTCAATTTGCCGTTGATAGAACCGCGCCGCCCCACCCTTATGACATCGCCGATCTGTTTATCGCTGGACGGCTCGCCGACCAAGCACCAGTCGATTTTTTCATTGCGACCTTCCAATACTTCAACGACTTTGACAACGCCGTTCGTGGCAATGCCTTCCTCGTCGCTGGTCAGCATGACCGCGATGGAACCTTGGTGATTAGGATGGTCGTTAATAAAGCGCTCAACGGCGGTAACAAAGGCCGCAATACCGCCTTTCATGTCTGCTGCCCCGCGCCCGTACAATTTGCCGTCCCGAATCGTCGGTTCGAACGGCGGAGAATCCCACTTATCCAACGGGCCGGGCGGCACGACATCGGTATGGCCTAAAAATACGAACAAAGGTTTGACTTCGCCACGGCGTAGCCAAATGTTTTGGGTATCGTGAAAATCCAGCCGTTCCGCCTTGAATCCCAGCGGCGATAAGCGGGCAGCAATTACTTCGAGGCAGCCTTCGTCTTTGGGTGTGACGGAAGGGCGGCGGATAAGATCTTGCAGCAATGTCAGTGTTTTACTCATGTTGTAATATGAGTTCGCACTTCGACAGGCTCAGTACGAACGGTAAAAAAATATCAACATTCATCGGTTCCAGGTGTGCTCTCAAGAGCATAAAAGCTTGTCGAACGCTCTCCTGAGAGTAGTCGAAGGGCATGAAAGGATTCAATCATTTTAGATTTGCGGCATAAACGTCTGTCTTGAAACCAAGCAATAAACCATTTCCCGTGTCCAGAACAGGTCGTTTGATTAAGGTGGGTGTAGCCAGCATCAAATTTTTAGCTTTGGCTTCGGTCAAATCGGCCTGCTGTTCCGGGCTTAACTGCCGCCAACTCGTGCTGCTTTTGTTGAGCAGCTTTTCCCAACCCAGTTTGTCGATAAACTGCTGCAATTGCGCTTCGCTCAAGCCGTCAACGCGAAAATCGTGAAAGCGATGCTCGATATGATTTTGCTCAAGCCAAGCCCGAGCCTTCTTGCAAGTATCGCAAGTTTTAATACCGTACAAAACGATCATGCTTATAACTGGCTGTTCAGTAATTCATCAATGCTTGGCAAAGAATTATCCGTTTTGCAACGGTCTTTGTACAAATCGACGAATTCCATGAAAGCCTGCTGCAAGTCGTCGAGGATGTCTTGCTCGTTGTCGCGCTCGTCTTTGGGCACGTCGTCGGAAGCCAGATATTCTTGCTGCAGGGCAACTTCGCTGTTGAGTGCGAGGATGGCGTAGATGATGGCGTTGTTGCTGATTTTTTCGCTCATAATTTTAGCTTAATCTCTTAATAATTCATTAATGCCGGTTTTACTGCGGGTTTTCTCATCCACTTGCTTGATGATGACCGCACAATACAAGCTGTATTTGCCGTCGGACGAGGGCAGGTTGCCGGAGACGACAACCGAACCGGCGGGAATGCGTCCGTAAGTGATTTCGCCGGTCATCCGGTTGTAGATTTTGGTGCTTTGGCCGATGTACACGCCCATCGAGATGACGCAGCCGTCTTCCACGATCACGCCTTCGACGACTTCAGAACGCGCGCCGATAAAGCAGTTGTCGCCAATGATGGTGGGGTTGGCTTGCACCGGTTCCAATACGCCGCCGATACCGACGCCGCCCGACAAATGCACGTTCTTGCCGATTTGCGCACAAGAACCGACTGTTACCCAGGTATCGACCATCGTGCCGCTATCGACATAAGCGCCGATATTGACGTAAGACGGCATTAATATCGCACCGGGGGCAATGTACGAACCTTTGCGGGCTACCGCATTCGGCACCACGCGTACACCGGCTTTGGCAAAATCGTCTTCGGAAAAACTGGCGTATTTGCAATCGACTTTATCGTAATAACGGGTGTTGCCGCCATCCATCATCTTATTCTCATTAATGCGGAAGGACAACAGTACGGCTTTTTTCAGCCATTGGTGCGTGACCCAATCGCCGTTAATTTTTTCGGCGACGCGCGCCTTGCCAGAATCGAGTAAGGCTAAGGCTTCGTTAATGGCATCGCGCACTTCCCCGCTGGCAGTGGCCGGGCTGATGTCGGCACGGTTTTCAAAAGCTGTGTTGATGATGGTTTCTAATTGACTCATTTTTTTCTATTTAGTTAATGGTTAATATGAAATTTTTAATCCGTTGTGCTGCTTCGATACATTCTGCTACGGGCGCGACCAATGCAATACGGACATGATTCGCGCCGGGATTAATGCCCTGCGCCTCCCGCGACAGATAACTGCCGGGCAGAACGGTAATATTTTGCCGGGCAAATAATTTCCGGGCGAATTCGGTATCCGATTGCTGTGTCTTTAACCAAACATAAAAGCTGGCTTCCGGCTTATTAATGCTACAAACGTCGCTCAGAATGTCGATAAACGCCGTGAATTTAGCCCGATAAAGCTGTCTATTTTCAACGACATGCGATTCATCCTGCCAAGCCTTAATGCTGGCGTGTTGGGTGGGTAACGGCATGGCGCAGCCCTGATAGGTGCGGTATTGAAAATAGGCCTTCAATATCCCGGCATCGCCTGCGACGAAACCGGAACGCAAACCCGGCGCATTGGAGCGTTTAGATAAGCTATGAAATACCAAGCAGCGCTTGAATGCCGTGTTACCCAGCGCATAGGCAACTTCCAGCAAACCCGGCGGCGCATTATTTTCGTCGTCGTATAATTCGCTATAGCATTCGTCGGAAGCGATGATAAAGTCGTAACGTTCGGCCAGCGCGATTAATTTGGCCATTTCCGCTTTCGGCAAAACTGCACCGCTGGGATTGCCGGGCGAGCAAATGTAAATCAAACGGCAACGCTGCCAGATCGCTTCCGGTACGGAATCGTAATCCGGCAAATAACCGTTATCTGCCGTGGTATTAATAAAATAAGGTTCCGCTCCTGCTAACAACGCCGCGCCTTCGTAAATTTGATAAAAAGGATTCGGCATCACGACTACAGCCTTTTCTGCCGGATCAATAACCGCCTGAGCGATGGAAAATAAGGCTTCGCGGGTACCGCTGACCGGTAGCACTTGCGTTTCCGGATCGATACCGTCGGCCGGAATTTTGAAGCGATAGCTCAGCCACGCCGCAATCGTTTCCCGCAATGGCAAGATACCCTTAGTGGTCGGGTAACTGCCCAGGCCATTAATATTGTCGAACAAAGCTCGGCGGATAAACTCAGGTGTTGGATGCGCCGGTTCGCCGATTGACATCGAAATATGCGGCTTATCGTCCGGTGCTACAATGCCTTGTTTAAGTTGGGCAAGTTTTTCGAAAGGATAAGGATGGCACAAGGCCAAGCCGGGGTTCATGCTGACGAAATATCCTTAAATATTAGCCGGATTTAAATACAATGCGGCTGCTTGCCCATTGCTTGCGCTTGCTGAAATAAGCTCATCGCCTGCGGCATATGCTGCTCCAAATCCTGAATGCGGGTGGCATGCGAAGGATGGGTTGACAAGAATTCAACATTTCCCTTGCCTTGAGTAGCTTGCTCCATGCGTTGCCATAAGCCGATGCTGTGGTGAGGATCGAAACCGGCTTTCGCCATCAAATCCACGCTGATCATGTCAGCCTCGCTTTCCTGGGTGCGCCCCCAAGGTTTGAGAACGCCGTATTCCGCGCCGACACCCAGCAGGCCGAAGCCGAGCTGTCCTAACGCCGAAGTCGGCATGGTCATCGCTCCTAAAATATTCATGCCGCCTTTAACGGCCAATTCCTGCGAGGCGCGTTCGTTGCTGTGCTTGGCCAGAACGTGGCCGACTTCATGACCGATAACCGCCGCCAGTTGCTCTTGATTCTGCACCAATCGCAACATGCCGGTATGTACGCCGATTTTATTGCCGGGCAAGGCAAAAGCATTCGGGCTTTCATCTTCAAAAACGACGACCTCCCAACTACCGCCGACTTCACCGACAATAGCCTGGGCGATGCATTGAGAAGCCTGATTATATTGCGGGTTATAGCTGATTTTTTTATCGCTTTTCAAGGTGTCGAAAGCCTGCAAACCCATCTGATTAATCTGATTATCCGGCATCATGATTAACTGGCTGCGTCCGGTGGGGCTGGTGGTGCAGGCGCTGATTAAAGCAGTAAAAATAAAAATATAGAAAAGTCTTAACATAGCTAAATCCCGTATAAGCTTATAAGATGCCGTATTTTATCGTATTTTGCGGTGCAAGTTGAAAAAACTGGAGGGTAATTACTGTTGTTTTTATTAATCGGTTGGCTTTATAACTATTGCATGGCGCATTAACGGCTTATTTTGGCAACTAGATCATCGGCGTTAGATTATCAACAAATTGCCGAGTGCAGGTTTCCCAGGAGTATTTCAAGGCATAGTCGCGGCAAATTTGCGGGTTTAAATCAAGAGCGGCCAGTGTCGCCTGTTGCAAGTCTTCACACAAAATACCCACTCGTCCGTCGGTAATAACGTCTTTGCAGCTTTCTACAGGTAACCCGGCCACCGGCACACCGCAGGCCAGGGCTTCCAACAAAACTACGCCAAAAGTGTCGGTGCGGCTGGGGAATACAAACACATCCGCCGCGGCTATCGCTTTCGCCAAGTCTTCGCCATGCAGATAGCCGGTAAAATGTACAGAGGGATATTGAGCCATTAATAGATCACGATACGGGCCGTCGCCGATGACAACTTTGGTGCCGGGCAGGTCGAGCTTTAAAAAGGCTTCGATATTTTTTTCCACCGCAACCCGTCCGGCGTATAAGAAGATAGGGCGTTCCAGGTGAAAGAAATTTTTACCTCGTGGGTGAAATAAATCGGTATCTACACCACGCGACCAACGCGCAAGACGTTGATAACCCTTTGCTTCCATCTCCGCTTGTAAAGAGCGTGTAGCCACCATAACGCGGGCGCTTTCACTGTGAAACCAGCTAAGATAAGTATTGCTGATCCACATCGGAAAGCCAGTCCGCAGCTTAAAATACTCAGGAAATCGGCTGAGGTAGGATGTGGTGTAGCGATAACCCTTTTCGCGGCAGAAGCGGCGAGCGGCATAGCCGATCGAACCTTCGGTGACAAAATGAATCGCATCGGGATTAAACGACTGGATCAACGGGCGCAAGTATGGTCCGCATAAAAACGCAATCCTGACATCGGGATAACCGGGCCAGGGGTAGTTCCTGAACAGGTCGGGGGTAATTAACTTAACTTCATGACCGAGCTTTTGCAACGTGGCGACGGTATTAACCAGCGTGGTGACAACGCCGTTCACCTGAGGATGCCATGCGTCGCTGATTAATACAATACGCATATTATTAATCCGGCCTTTTAGTATTAAACTGTTCGTGCTGAGCTTGTCGAAGTACGAACACTTTTTTATAAGCCTCTATCTTTAAAAGTCTTTATTGATCAGAAACTCAAGTTATCACAAGGCTAAGTCTATATATACGGCAAGCTACTTCAAACGGGATTCGATATCGGCGCGTAACGCCTGTTGTTTTTCTTCCGTTAACGGGTAGTTCCATAACACTGGAACGGCCAACACCATTAATCCGCACGGCAGCCAGCCATATATCCGCATGAGCGCGTACTCTGTTTCTACGCTGTGACTGGCAGCGGTGGGATCGAATCCGAAATAAGCGGTCAAGGTTGTCGCCAAATAAACTCCCAAACCAATCGCCATTTTGATTGCCATGCCCCACAACGAAAAATAAAAGCCGGTGCGTTGCCTGCCGGAAGCGGCGGTGTCATGGTCAATCACGTCAGCGGCAATTGCGCTGGATAAAAAGATAACCGCCGCCAGGCTGCTACCACGCAAGATGATTAACGAAATGTACAGTTCAATATCACCATGCCCGACCAGCGGTAATGCCGCGCCCCACAGCCCAATCCAGATGCCCGCTACCGTCAAAGCGCGGTGCTTGCTGATGCGGTCGGCAAGCCAAATCCAGATCGGCAATACCATTAATGACACGCAGGTTTCGGCCAGAATCATGTTGGAAAACAGTTCCGGCCTGCCCACCACATGCTTCAATACCATCTTATGTAATGTTGCCTGAATGATTAATCCAGTGCCGAATAAAATTAATGCGATCACGGTAAGAATGAAGGCTTTGTTGTGCAGGATAAGCTTGTAGCCCGCCCAGCCAAAATGGCTTTCACCTAATAGCATTTCTGGTGTCCTTTCAGGTACCAAGGCTAACGCCAGAATAACAAAGACAGGCAAAAACAGGCAAACAATTGAAGCGATTGCCATTAATTGCTCGCGGTTGCCTTTATAACCCATAAAACCCATCACCATTAATACCAGCAAAAACAGGATGTGGCCGGATGCGCCGAAGGCTTCTCGCCACGCGGCAACACGGGTGCGTTCTTTGTAGCGGGTGGAGAGTTCGGCACCCCAGGCTTTGTAGGGCAAATCGAAAATATCGAAGGCCAGAAACAGCAGGCAGGTCCAGATTAATAAATAAGTGACGGACACCTTACCAGCAGGCACAAACACCATCCAGGTTGCCAAAATTAACAAAGGCGTCCCTGCTGCCAGCCACGGTTTGCGTCGCCCCCAGGGCGTGTGCCAATGGTCGCTCAGCCAACCCATGATCGGGTCTGTGACGACATCAAACAGCCGCGCCAACGCAATGGCTGTACCCACTTCCTTTAATGGTAAAGCCAAATCGTCTGCGTAATAAGAGGGAATAAACAAGACCAGCGGCAATAACACCATCGAGTGGCACAAATGCGGTAAACCGTACAGCGCCATCGTTTTTTGGGATAGCGGATGAGCTAGGATTGATGTGGTTTGCTGCGGCATGGTTATTAATGTTTCTGCCTTTTCAAGTATTAATATCAGATAGCTTTATAACCTAAAGTTAATTAACAACCTAGAGGGTTATGTCATTAGTTAAGCCGTTCGTGGTGAGCCTGTCGAACCATAATGGCTTAACCATAAAAAATAAGTTGTGTTTTTCCGTCCACCCTTCGACAAGCTCAGGGCGAACAGAAAATTTTTGACTGAATCTTCTTGCGGAAAATATGAGTAGCTCAGACATTAGCAAGCCGCATTAATACTGAGAGGTAACAGACATAAGGATATAAGGCTTGTCTTTGCACTCAATCGTGTATGTGGCGTTCAGCTCAGATGCCCAACGCTCGGCAATTTCGCGTTCTTCCCGACGATAAGCATCATCCAATAAAATAACACAACCGGGTGCAATCCATTCTTTCATAATCGGAATCAGCCCGTACCTGCCGCCCTTGGTGGTGCGGCTGGGCGGGCCGTCGCAGACGATCAGGGAAAATTGTCGGGCCAGTTCATTCAGCGGTACATCATACCAGCAAAATTCGCCGTAATCTTTGAGCGCACAGGGGGTTATATGGGCGTGAAGACCGTAATCATCCAAATACGATTGCACACGACTTGCCCAATTTGGCTTATGTTCCAGTACCCAATGCGGCTGGTTAGTTTGTTTGGTGATGGCGGCGATTAATAAGGTCGAAAGCCCCGAACCGCATTCCAATATCGGCCCTTTGACGGTTAATGCGTAATTAATGCAACAGGCCAGAAATTCTTCCCGTGCGCTCCAGGCTTCATTGCCCCAGCCGTAAATCAGTTCGGTTAATGTAGAATTTCCTGCTTGCAGGCAGGCTTCGGGGTTATCCAGAAATCGTGCCATGGCTTGCCGAAAAACCGGTTCACGCCGCTTGCCATTAATGAAGCTGCGGATGGGGGATGGGACGGTTTTGTAGTAGAGATCGCGGATAAGGCCACCTAAGCGTGGGGTTATAAACAATTCGTAACCATGTAGGGCGGATTAGACGCGCATATTCCCTTATTCTAAACTTACATATGTGGTTGTGCGCGGCGTAATCCGCCGAATGAATTTTTGCCCCACATGCGGCGGATTACGCCACGGCCAAAGATTTTTGTTTTTTCGGCGTTAGTGAGTTTTGCGTAGCTAATCCGCCCTACGGCGGTGATTTTTATCTGCCGTACGCGGTCAAGCTCGTAGGATGCGCCCAGGAACGAGATTTTTGTTGGGTAAGCAAACAACCAAACAACTTAACCCTGCATCTGTTGAAATTTATCCAATTCATTCAATGCCATGCGCTGGTATGAACCGTTATTTAATTTAACCCATAAATTCATCACAAAATAGCCGTAAGGCAGTTTGGGGCCTTGTTCGGAATAGGCGATCTCAAAGTACTGGCGGTGTTCGTCTTCGTGGTGGCCGATGTGGTGTGATAGGCCGATCAAGGCGTAGCGGCTCAGCCAGCTCTGGCTATACCAGCCGTAAGTCTTGCCGAACTGGCCGTTTTCCAAGCCCCAATGCTGGAAGTAGTTGACGGCTTCCAAAATGCGGATGGCCGCCAATGCCTGATAACAGAACATGAACGCCGCCAGCCAGCCGAAGATATTAATAATCAATAGGATAAGCGCCAGTTCTACGATAACCCCTTGCAAAACTTGGTTGGCAAACAGCCTAAATTTGTTTGGTTTAAGAAAACTTTTAATCTGTCCTTCGACTAGGCTCTCCTGAGCATCGTCGAAGGACTCAGGACGAACGGTGAGTGGGATCAATTTGCTTTGAGCTTCCTTATGTGACAAGCGGTCTTGCTCCGATTGCCAGGCGTAACGGAAATAACCCCAATACACCCGCCGCCAATAATCCTTAAAACTTTCGCCCAGCCGCGCGGTGGCGATGTCTTCAGGTAGACATAAATTAAGGTGATGCCCGCGTTTGTGGGCGATGACGAAATGTTCGTAACACGTAGTGCACAGAAGTAACCGCCCCAGTTGTTGCAGATAATTTTGCGGACGGTGGATAAGCTCATGGGCGACGACGATGCCGGATGCGCCGGAACTGGTGCCGACCACAAAACGCAGGGCAACCAGATTCACCAGGCTGGTAATGACGGCATTGGCGTTATCCCAGGGCAGTTCGCTCACGTACTTGACTAGACCAAAGATATTAATAAACTGCAAAGCGCTAAGAAGGTGCAGAATGCTGTCGTAGTACAGATTGCTGTGTTTGCCTGACGATTCGTAAGGCAAAGGCGGATTCAGCCAGTCGATTAACAGCATGGTCAGAAAAGGCATGAACCAGATCAATGCACCGATAGCGCTGTGCTGGCCGCTGTACAGAAAACCGAAGGTCGTTAACGGCAGGATGAAAGCGGCCAAGTCGTTGAATCGGCTGAACATATCGGTTATTTGGCCGGTGCTTTGGCCTTGACCGGTTCGGTTGGCGGCGCGTCCGGCTTGCCGGTTGTCGCGTCCTGCGGGCGTTTAAGTTTATAGTGCTTGATTAATGAATACTTAAAGCACAGGCTGGCGGTTGTTAGTGAGCAATAGCCGGTGTGGATGCGCCGCCAATGCGCCTGCATCACGTCATCGCCGAAGTTGGCGGCGATGTCGTCCAGATAAAATTTAATGGCATTAACGGCTAAGGCCGTATGGCCGGTTGCCAGATTGTCGATGGATGTATGCACATCCACAATCGCCGATTGAATGCCGTAAAACTTCAATTCCTCCGACAACCGCAAGTACACGTTGCCCAAGCCGCTGATTTCAATAGCTAAATTCAAGCCCAGCAATTCCGGTAGGAAAAAATTGGGGAACTTGGAAATAGCCATTAAATACACCGGAATATCGAAGGCGCTATCGATAAAACAGGGATGTTTGCTGAATTCCTTGGTATTAATGGCGGGCAGTTTGATGTGCTGGCTGTCCAGCAGTTGCTGATAGATGTGCGGATGGTTTTGTTCCTGTACGCCGTTGCCGCATTCGTCCCGGTAAATCTTGTACAAATATGCGCCGATGGTGTGGTTGGGGAAATAATTCAACTGCTGCACATTTTGCAGCCAGCAGCCGTCGGTCAGGATGGTTGGCGCAAACTGCTCGATGCCCCATACGTATGCTTCTTTGGGCAGGTTGGGTTTTCTGCCCAGCGGCTTATAAGCTTTTTTCTCTTTTTGATAAAGAGTTTCGATGTATTTATCGAAAGCCGGATGGCTATAATGCCGCAACGGTAGACGATTAATGTAGCGGCTGATTGTTAATATGCGTTGTACTTTGGCTTTGGCGACCGGCAGAACGCCCGGATACAGGTCATTGTTGACCAGATAAAAATACAGTTCGCGGTTACTCAGGCTACCGTAAGGAACCGGTTTTGTTGGCACCGGCGCGGTAAACGTTATTTCGGCTGACGCCGATTTAGCAGCGCCGCTGGCGGTGATGGTTTTCAATCCCACTTTAACCTGCGCCGATTGCGCTTTTTTCGTTTTCTGCAAGCCGGGGTTCAGTTCCGACATTAGCCAGTCTTTAACTACGGTTTTGCCGTTATCGTCCAGAACGCCGAACATGGGACCGTTAAACTCGAATAACGTCAATAGTTTACTGTTTTCCGGTTTGGTTCTGTCTATGTATGGCGACAGCAGCAGGGAAGCCAGAAAGTTAGCGCTTTTGAACGGTTTTTCGCTGAACCACTCGTCCAGCGTTCGGCTACCTAAGCGGATTTTGCCGTGATTGCCGATGGCGCCGGGCAGTAAAGATACCACCAGCTTTTCCATTGCCTGCCGTGGCGACAAGCTCCCGTGAAAATGGGCGCTAAGCGCCTGATCGCAGCGCTCCAGATGATGCTGATGCAGGCGGAATCCGCATTGAATCCGCTGCCATATCGCGTCAGTTTCTTCGCTGAACTCATTAATGTAAGCTTTGATGAGGTTGCCGATCTGCGCTAGTTCCTGCTGACGTTGGCCGGTTCTGGCGGCAAAAAAACCGGGCAGTTGCGCAGTTTTCGGATCGGGAAAGAACTGTTCCGGCAAGCTTAAAGATTGGCAATATGACAGCGTAAAGCCCAGAATTTCCGGGAAAAAGACACGGGGAAATTGCCCCAAAGCCAGTTGCAGCGCGGCAAAATCGAAAATTTCATCGCTCACGTCTGTTTGTTGCGCAAAGGTAATAGTATGAATCGTCGGTAATTGGATGCCTGCATTCAATACCCAGGCATGGTAAATGTCTCTGTTGTTAGCGATAGTGTGGGGAGCATTAATTAAGCGCAAATAAACCGCCATTAACTCAATCGCCAGCGGCGATTGGCTGGTCGCCGCGTGCGTAATGTTGCCGAGCCAGCTCAGCTCGGTGAAAAATACCGGCGCATATTGCTTCAAGCAGGCATTCAGCTCACTGCCCGGCAAAGGATAGGGATGCTCTCCCGACGCTTTTTTGATTAATAAGCCTAAGTGAGCGGGGCTGTATTTGCTGCTGAAATCGGCGGCGTAATTGTCGTTAATCGAGTCCAACTGCTGTTTAACATACTGATAGGCAACGGGCAGGGCGTGGTAATGTTCGCTGATGTGGATTAATGCATAGAACAAATCTCGACTGTTATTAATGGCGTCTGTGCCGGATTGTTTGCCGGATTGCGACAAATCCGCTTGCAGTGTGGGCGCTAAGGGTAAGTTAAACGGATTCATTGTAGGGTTTGGTGATGAGGTAATCGTTAATAACCAGGGCGTCCAGTCCGGTCGTCATAAACACGCTGAGTGCGTCTTCCAGACTGTGGATTAATGGCTTGCCCATGACGTTAAAGCTGGTATTCAGCAGCACAGGCACACCGGTCAATCGATAAAACTGTTGAATTAATTCGTAAAAAAGCGGATTCCACGCCTGTTTCACTGTTTGCAGACGGCCCGTGCCGTCAACATGGCAGACTGCGGCGATCCTGCTTCGCATAGCTTCACGGATTTTCAGCGTTTTGTCCATATAGGGAGATTCGTGATAATTCTCAAAATAAGCATCGGCATATTCATGCAAAACGGACGGAGCAAAGGGGCGGAACAACTCACGGAATTTTACTTTTTCATTAATGTTATCCTGCATACGGGCATCCCTGGGGTCGGCAAGGATGGAACGGTTGCCCAGTGCCCGCGGCCCGTATTCCGCGCGTCCCTGTACCCAGCCGATTAATCGGCCTGCCGCCAGCAATTGCGCCGTTTCCAGGCAGATTGTACCGGGTAAATGCCGAATAGTCAGTGCTCTGTTGAACCTAAGCAAACGTTCTACGGCCTCGTTATTAATGGTAGACCCGGTGTAAGGCGTTAATATCCCGCGGTTGGTCGGTTGTTGCCGTGCAGGCGCATTCTCATGGTAAGCCAGCCAGGCCGCGCCCAAAGCACATCCGTCATCCGCCGGGGCAGGGGGGATATACACCTGCTTAAAACCGGTGCGCTGGGTAATTTGGCCGTTAAATGCCGAATTCAATGCGCAACCGCCGGTCAGGCAGAGGTTGTCATTACCGCTTCTTTGCTGCAAATGGTTCAGCAATTTGCTCACTAAATCGGCAAAGAATGCCTGACCGGTAAAAGCGACATCCGCTAATTCTTCCAGCGTACTGTCAGGTCTTTCTTTAAATTTATCCAGTTTGGCGAGTTGGTCAAATAAACCTTGGCTTGGGTGAATGCAGTCGAAACCATTAATAGTAATGACGGAATGCAGCAATTCGTACAATTCCGGGTTGAGTTTGCCGTAAGACGCCAAGCCCATGACCTTCCATTCCTCGCCTTTGAGCCAGTCGAAACCGCACAGTTTTGTCAGCTTCATATAGAGCAAACCTAAGCTGGCCTTGCGCAAGCCTTTGGCTTCGTACAGTTGTGTTAATGCCTGATTTTTATAGCTAAAAAAAGCCATTGCGCCATTTTCGCCGAAAGAATCCAGCACCGCGCAGGCCGCGTCTGAAAACGCACTACCGTAGCAGGCAAGGGCGGCATGGCTTAGGTGATGATCGTAATCTTTGAATTCAAGCCGACATTCCGGGAAATTTTCGCGGACGATGCGCGTCAGATTTAAACCGGCGCGCTCGATGTTGTTGCGCTGGCTGGCCATCATGTGATGTAATTGATAATTGGGCAAGGGCGAATGCAGTTTTCTAAAACCTTCTTTCAATAGACCCGGCGCAGACAGTATGCCCAGTTTATTAACGATGGATTCGTACAGCGGCCGTTTTTTGCGCCAGTTACTGGCGATGACAAGACGGGACGGATTCGGGCAGTATTCGGCCAATAATTCAGGAACACGGAAAAGCTGGTCGGGTTCGCAATTCAGCGCGCGTTTATTTTGCAGATAACGCTCGGTCGCTTCGGCAAACAGAACATCGCCTTGCCCATTAACGATTGCCAGGGCGGAATCGTGGTATGTAACGGAAAGACCGAGGTAATAGGTAGTCAAGCGAAGTGACCTTATAATTATTATTAATTTACAGGTCAGTATAGAGCTTCGGCCGGATAACGCCTACTATTTATTCGGCAGAAATGTAGCTTGCGCCGGTTTGCCGATAAAGCCGCAGATAATTTGAAGCCGTGCTGAAAATTAAGTGTTTTTATCCGGATTATGCCGGAAAAGTATTAAAATTAATTAATAAAAACAAGATGATATTAATTTTTATAATCAACAGTGTTTTAGTGGGGTTGGCGGTATTAATCCACTTTGAGGCATTAAATTATCTGTCGTTCATTTCCCCACGCTTACATATTCAACGGCGATTGCGGGTTTTATTTGCCTTGTTCGGTGCATTGGCCGCGCATGTGGTAGAGATCTGGATGTTCGCTTTTGCTTATTATTTCCTGATTAAACCCGGTTATTTCGGGGATTTGTTAGGCCATTTCGACAAGTCGTTAATGGATTGCAGCTATTTTTCGTTCACGACTTACACCTCGCTCGGTTTCGGCGACGTCCATCCGGTCGGCGAACTTCGTTTTTTGGCAGGGCTGGAAGCCTTAACCGGCTTGGTATTAATCGCCTGGACTGCATCTTTTATGTTTCTGGAAATGCAGAAACTATGGAAATATTAATGAGTTAATGAATTCCTATCAGGCTGTTAAAACCTATTTTCTTTCTACGCTTATAAAGTCGTGCAACAGCCTGCTATTTCTCCAGCCCGATAAAATCCCATACCTTATGGGCAATCGTTGAATCTTCATACTCCGGTACCGGTGGGCCGTTGGGGAAATTCAGTTTGTAAACCGATTCCGCATTTTTGGCCTGTTCGGGCATGTCCAGTTTGGTATAGGCTTCCTGCAATACTTGCAGCGCGTACGGAACGGCGGTTGTTTTCTGATATTTTTCAATAACATGAGAAGACCGATTGGCCGCGGCTACGTATGCCCTGCGTTTCATGTAATAGCGGGCTACATGGACTTCGTGCATGGCCAGGTTGTTTTTTAAGGCAACCATCCGTTTGCGCGAATCCGGCGCGTATTTGCTGTCGGGAAATTTGCGCACTAGTTCGTCGAAAATATCGTAAGCGTTGCGTGCGCTGCCCGGATCGCGCTGGGAGGCGTCGGTCGGTAAAAATCGCTGGGTAAAACTGATGTCGCGGTTGTAATTAACCAGGCCTTTCAAATAATAAGCGTAATCGACATTGGGACTGCGCGGGTTCATTTTTATAAACCGGTCGGCTGCGGCGATGGCGGCTTCGGGGTCGGAGTTTTTATAGTATGCGTAGGCGATATCCAATTGCGTTTGGGACGAATCCGGGCCGAAAGGGTAGCGCGCTTCCAAGGCTTCGTAAATTTTGATGGCTTTCTGGTAGTTGCCGCCATCCATGGCTTTTTGGGCGTTCCGGCGGAATTTGGGGGCGTCCCAGTCCACGCAATCTTTGTCGTCGTCTTCGGAGTCTTTCCATTCGTCGCATTCATCCTTGCTGGCGCGTTCGACCTCAGTTTCATCGCCGTAAACCAGATAACGCAAGCCTTCGCAGCCCGATAAACCGGCGGCCAGAATCATTAATAGAATTAATTTAACCAAAAAAAATCGCATAGAGTTAACGACACATTGTATGATTGCAGGTTTACTTCAAAAACTTGACTAAGGCTTGAGTTAATAGCCTTTAGCGTTGAGTATATCGTATCGAGGACCCAAGAAGAAGTTGTATGACAAAATTGACTGAAACCGTTCCGTACGCTTTGGCAGGAATGCGCCTGGATCAGGCGCTGGCGGAGTTGTTTTCGGATTATTCGCGCAGCAAATTGCAAACCTGGGTGAAAGCAGGACGCGTAGAAATTAATGCATCGGTGCAACAAAGCCCGAAACACAAACTGGAAGGCGGCGAAGAGATAACCCTGGATGCCGAGCCGGAAACAATGATTGAATCCAGTCCGGAAGCCATTCCACTGGATATTGTCTATGAAGACGACAGCTTATTAATCATTAATAAACCGGCAGGACTGGTCGTTCATCCGGCTGCGGGAAATTGGCACGGTACGCTGCTGAACGCCTTGCTGCATCATGATTCCAACCTGGAAACCTTGCCCAGAGCAGGCATTGTGCATCGTCTGGATAAGGAAACCAGCGGTCTATTAATGATTGCCAAAACCTTGGCGGCGCATAATAGCCTGGTGCAGCAACTGCAGGAGCGGGAAATCACCCGCGAATATCTGGCCGTCTGCAAAGGCCGCATGACGGCGGGCGGCACGGTGGACGAGCCGATTGGTCGCCACCCAACCGACCGCAAGCGTTATGTCGTTCGGCAATCGGGCAAGGAAGCGGTCACCCATTATCGGGTTGTGCAACGGTTTCAACACTACACTTTAATACAACTGCAACTGGAAACCGGGCGCACCCATCAAATTCGGGTGCATATGGCGCACATCCGTTATCCGTTGTTAGGCGATCCGGTTTACGGCGGGCGTTTTCAAATGCCGCCGCAATGTTCCGCAGAATTGGAGCTAGTTCTGCGCGGCTTTAGACGGCAGGCTTTACACGCGGCTAGATTGGGCTTGCAGCATCCAGAATCGGACGAATATATGGAATGGGAACAGCAAATGCCCGACGACATGCTTCAACTGGTGCAAACCCTAGAGGACAATGAACGACAATAAGCTGTATTTACAGCCGAATTGGCCTGCGCCAGCCAATATCCATGCCGCGACGACATGTCGTAACGGCGGTTTCAGTCAGGATAATTACGCCAGCTTTAATCTGGCGATGCATGTGGGCGACGACCCAATTCTGGTACGGCAGAACCGTGAATTAATGTGTTCGCTGCTTCAACTGCCGTCGGAGCCGGTCTGGCTTAATCAGGTGCACAGCAATATTGCTGTAGAAGCCGAGTCCGGTTTGCAGACGCCTACCGCCGACGCCAGCTTTACCGCTCAGCCGGGCGTTGTCTGCGTAGTCTTGACGGCGGACTGTTTGCCGGTATTGGCGTGTAGCCGTGACGGCCAAAAGATTGCGGCCATCCATGCCGGTTGGCGCGGCTTGCTCGACGGCGTGATTACCAATACGGTGCAAAAGCTGGAGACTACCGATGTCTTCATTTGGCTGGGTCCGGCTATCGGGCCGTTACAGTTTGAGGTGGGTTCCGAAGTCAGGTCGGCGTTTATTAATAAATCGGCAGTATACGCGGCGGCGTTTCAACCGAAGGCTGAAGGCAAATGGCTGGCCGATATTTACCGGCTGGCGCGCAGCGAATTGGCAATGCTGGGAATTTATGACGTTTACGGCGGCGATTGTTGCACTGTAACCGATAAGGAACGGTTTTTTTCCTACCGCCGCGATAACCCTTGCGGACGCATGGCGACATTAATCTGGAGAGATTGAGCTTGGATTTATTGCTATTAATCGTGTTTTTTACATCCGTCGGCGGCGTGTTGAGCGTACTCGCCGCCGCTGTATTTTTGCGGCTGGCGGAAGCACAACAGCATACGGTGGTGCCGCACGGTATCAGCTTCGCCATCGGCGCTTTGCTGGCTGTGGCGTTTTGGGGCTTGATTCCGGAAGCATTCGATAATATCCAGAAAGAGCAGTTCCAAAGCTTGTCCGGTACGATTTTAGCCGGTATTTTGGTTTTTTTCGTGCTGGAGAAGTTATTAATCTGGCGGCATTGCCATACCGAAACCTGCGAAGCCCACGGTGACGACGGCCATGAAGTCGCGCACGAACATGATAGACAGGCGGTCGGCCATCACCATCATCCAGGCATGAAGCAATCGGCGGGTTTATTAATTATTCTGGGCGACAGCATCCATAACTTTGTCGATGGCGTATTAATCGCCGCGGCCTTTTTAACCGACGTCAAACTGGGCATCGTGACCAGTCTGGCGGTTGCCGCGCATGAAATTCCACAGGAAGTGGGCGATTTCGCCATCCTGCTGCACAGCGGCTACAACAAAAGCAAGGCATTGTTTTATAACATTCTGGCAAGCTTGGCGACGGTTGCGGGCGGCATTTTGGCGTATTTCTGGCTGGCGGACTTACGCACCAGTCTTCCTTATTTTCTGGCATTGGCCGCATCCAGTTTTATTTACATCGCAGTTGCCGATTTAATTCCATCCCTGCACAAAAAAACCGATATGAAGACCTCCTTGCAGCAGATTGCCTTGATTGCGGCGGGCGTGTTATTAATCTGCACTATGCACGGCGTGGCGCATCAATTTGAAAGCGTGGATATCCCGGCTCCGGTGAGCCGTTAAAAAAATAACAGGTTGGTGTATAACCGTTCGTTTTGCCGAATCCGTAAAAGCCGACTCAAACTGTTCATTTATATCCAGAAAAATGCAGTTTAAACGCCATTCTTTTTCGTTTTCGCTCATAACGCTAAACAACAACCTGTTAATAGGGAGGGAGATGGTATTAATGCTTCCCAGTATCTTGCGTCGATTAATGAATCAGCCATGATTAAATACGCTCCTTAACAGGCTCTAAATATCTAGGACAGCCCTTAAGAGATAAGGCGCACAGGCTTTTTCATTAATCTCGATCAAACAGTGTTAGTTTCTGAATCCGGAAAAAACATAATCCTTGCCTTTTCCCGAGGTATGGCAATCGAAACAGCCTTTGCCGCCGTCTTTGGTCAGTCGTTCGGTTTTGCTGTCGCCGGCAAAGCCTTCAAAACCCCATCCACCCGTAGCAGCGTGTGCTTTTGCATCTTTGTGCATTACGCCGATAAGTTTGCGTTCGGCTTCGGTAGTGGTCTTGTCTTTGTCTACGTAGTTTAACAAGTCGAATACAAACGTAGCGCCATCTTCATAGCTGCCTGATTTTAGGCCTGCAAGCGCTTTATTGTTGGCGTAAATATGATGGATGCCTTGAAACGGATCGGCCAGGGCATGGCCCGGTTGAATGAGCATGGATTTGGTGTGCGTCCATTTGCGGTAGCCTTCTGGATAAGCAACCTTGTTGTCCACGGCCTGAGATACTGAAACCAGACTGGTTAACAGTGCTGCGGCGAGTAAAAAGTTGTGCGTGTTCATGAGCATTCTCCATCGGTAAATTGAATTAACTATTAATGGACGGCTAAGTTTAAAAATAGCGGTCTTCTTGCTTAAGAACCTCCATCCCAGGAGGTCGGCGCGGCTTTCATTAATGGCTTGGCCTCTTCCAAGTGGCTGATAGCGTTGGTGAAGTCGCCGTTCTTGGCGGCTTTTTTGGCTGCACGAATCTTTGGTCTGAAGCGGTCGATTGCCATGGAATTGTCGCGGCGCTGTGCTTCCGACAATCTCAATGCCGCATCGGCCAACTCCAAAAACCTGGCTTGATCGCTGAGTTTGGCGGCGTCGATCATGTCGTTGCACAATTCGATGACCAATGAAAAATCTTCGTTCACTGTGGAGCCTGCGGCAAAAACCTGCCCCGTCCCGAGCCAGCAAACCATTAATAAAGACCCCATAAGCTGAATAATTGACATCTATTCCCCCTAAAATTATGAAACAAATTCAAAATCATTAATCCTGCAAACATGGAAGGAGTACATGGAAGCGAGCGAAGCCGAGCGATGTACGACGACCCCTGCGTAGCCGTAGAGGCCGGGCGTTTTGACGGAGTTGGAGCGCAAGCGTAGTGCGTAGTCAAAATGCAAGGCCATACGACACGGCGTCAAGTCATTCGCGCAAGGTCAAAATACGAAGCAAGGCGGAAGCCGATGTTTTGTGTTTTGGGCTGTAGCGGGACGAACGCAGGCCGCCGAAGGCAAACTCGCCACGTCATTTTTCGCTGCTGAAATCGGATTGGACCCCATTTCAGCTTTCGCGAAAAATAGTGGCGCGCTGGCTACTCATTGTGATTATTGCTGTTGTGAGCAGGCATAATAATTTCGAATCAATAATAATGTAGTCGAACAGATGTTGTCAAATAGTTTTGATTAGCTATTAACAGTATTTTTGCGAAAAAAAACCTCATGCCGAAATGATCGGTATGAGGTTGATGTGGAAGGGTTTATATTGAGATTGGGAACCGGCTTAAGTAATCACATCCGGCTCTTTGCGTCCTGTACGTTTTTTCACTTCGCAAAACTGCTCGGCAAGTTCTATTAATTCCGCCAGTGCAATCTGGGCATCCTGGTCGTGCTTGGCCGCATCGGGTTCGAAACGTTCCAGGTAAATCCGCAAGGTTGCGCCGACCGTGCCGGTGCCGGAAAGTCTGAACACCATGCGCGAGCCGTTGGTAAAGCCGATGCGGATACCCTGTCTGGAACTGATACTGCTGTCAACCGGATCGGTGTAGCTGAATTCGTCGGCAAAACCGACGGTGTAATCGCCGAAATTTTTACCCGGTAACTCCGGCAACAAGCCACGCAGATGCTCCAGCATGGCATTGGCGGTATCGGAATCGATGGCTTCGTAATCGTGGCGGCTGTAGATATCGCGGCCATAAGTACGCCAGTGATCGTGAACGATCTCCATAACCGATTGCCGCCGTTTGGCGATTAAATTCAGCCAGAACAGCACCGCCCACACGCCGTCTTTTTCCCGTACGTGATTGCTGCCGGTGCCGAAGCTTTCTTCGCCGCACAAGGTGATTTTGCCCGCGTCCAGCAGATTGCCGAAGAATTTCCAGCCGGTCGGAGTTTCGTAGCAGGCCATATTATTTTTTGCCGCGACCCGATCGACCGCTTGACTGGTGGGCATGGAGCGCGCTACACCCGCCAGACCGCTCGCATAAGCGGGAATTAATTGTGCGTTTGCCGCCATAATCGCCAGACTATCGCTGGGCGTGACGAAAATACCGCTGCCGGTAATCATGTTGCGGTCGCCGTCGCCGTCGGATGCCGCGCCGAAAGTCGGCGCGTGGTCGGTGAACATGACGTCCGCCAGTTCCTGTGCATGCGCCAGATTGGGATCGGGATGATGTCCGCCGAAATCTTCCAACGGCTCGGCATTAATGACCGATCTGGGCGGCGCACCTAAGATATCGACAAAAATCCGCTTGGCGTAAGGACCCGTGATGGCGGACATGGCGTCGAATAACAAGGTGATATTACCGCTGCTAATGCTTTGTTTCAGCAACGAAAAGTCGAAAATAGACTGCATTAATCCAGCATAATCGCTGACCGGATCGATAATGGTGATTTTAATGCCGTCGAGCTGGCGGCTGCCTAAAGCGTCTAAATCCACATCATCCATTACGGTAATCTTATAACTATCAATCACTTGGCTGCGTTTGAAGAAGGCCTGAGTGTACTTTTCCGCCGCCGGGCCGCCGTTTTCGCCGTTGTATTTAATGCCGAAGTCTTCCTCAGGACCGCCCGGATTGTGAGATGCTGATAGAACTATCCCTCCGAACGCATTGTATTTTCTAATAATATTTGATGCGGCAGGGGTTGATAAAAGTCCGCCTTGGCCTATAATTAACTCACCAAAACCGTTGGCCGTAGCCATTTTAATGATGGTTTGAATGGCGGTACGATTAAAATACCGTCCGTCGCCGCCCAATACCAGGGTTTTTCCAGAGAAATCTTCCAGCGAATCGAAGATAGACTGGACGAAATTTTCCAGATAATTGCTTTGCTGGAATATTTTGACTTTCTTACGTAAACCTGAGGTACCCGGATTTTGACCTTCATAAGGTGTGGTTGAGATGGTTTCGATTTGCATGCATATTCCTGTGCTGTTATAAAACGGTATGAGTTTAGTACACTAAGTTTTTTCTTTGTTTAAGGTTTGTTATGTTACGACGCTTTTTTCTGTTTATCTGTATTTTTTGGTCGATTAATGCCATTGCTAGAGATGGTATTTGGCTGCTGGTAGATACTAACGCGCTTAAAATCGAAGTCAAGCGGGGTGAGCAAACAGTTGATATTATTGAGGGTATCGCCATTGGGCAGTCTGGTGCCGGACAAAAAAGCCATCGCGGCGATAATATCACGCCTGCCGGCGAATACCGCATCGGTTGGGCGGGCGAACGCAGCACCTTTCATCGTTTCTTTGGGCTGAATTACCCTTCGACGCAAGATGCGGAAAACGGGCTGCGGAAAGGCATTATCGACCGTTATACCTATGCCGATATTATGAACGCCCACATGTCCGGTCATGTGCCGCCGCAAAATACGCCGCTGGGCGGACGGGTCGGTATTCACGGTTTAGGCAGTGCCAGTCTGAAAATTCATCAGAGCATGAACTGGACGCACGGCTGCATAGCCATGACCGACAAACAAATCGATCATCTAAGCCAATGGATTAATACCGGAACGCTGGTCAAAATAAAATAATACTGGAAAATATTAAAAACGATGCTATAATCAAAGGGGCTATACCTTTTTTTTTAGCAATTAACTTTTAAAAGGAAAAATAACATGAAAAAATTAGTTAAAGCATCAATGATTGCTCTGGCGGCTAGCCTCGTGGTTGGCTGTGCAACCAATTCAGATATCGAAAATCTGCAAACCCAAATTGATGGCCTGAAAACTTCTGTAGCACAAGCTTCTTCTGATGCGGCAAGCGCTCAGTCTGCTGCTGCCGATGCGAAAGCAGCTGCCGAACGTGCTGCCCAATACGCTCAAGACACTAACAGCAAACTGGACAACATGTTCAAAAAATCAATGATGAAATAATTCATCTGACCTGCTGTTTTTAAGTTACAAAAAAAGCCCGATTGCTTAAAATCGGGCTTTTTTTTTGCGAAAAAGTTAAGCTTATTTATTGATAAAATTGATTAAAGCTTGAAATTATTCAATAAAATGGTACACTTTAACCCGGCTATATTTTCTACAACTGTAATTTTGACCTTAGGGGAAGATCATGAATAAATTAATGAAAGTAGCATTGATGGCATTGGTATCCAGCTTTGCGGTTGGTTGCGCAACCAACGGCGACGTTGAAAATCTGCAAACACAAATCGACGGCTTGAAAACTTCTGTGGCGCAAGCTTCTTCTGACGCGGCTGCTGCTCAATCTGCTGCTGCCGACGCGAAAGCAGCTGCCGAACGCGCTGCTCAATACGCACAAGACACCAACAGCAAGTTGGACAGCATGTTTAAAAAATCAATGATGAAATAAGCATCATTAATACCGAACATCGTTAAAAAAAGCCCGGCGATTCCGTCGCCGGGCTTTTTTTATGTCGCCATTTTCCCTAAGATAAGGCTTTTAATTAACCGGAATACTAATGCAACCTTTATCCACGTGGGAAAACATTTTGCTGGGCGCTTTCGCCATCCTGCTGATATTCTGGCTGAAACCCGGTATTAAAGCCGCTCTGGAACGTAGCAAAACCGCCAAATCCGATTGGCCGGGATTATTAATACCGCTCGCTCTGGTAATCCTGTTTGTGCTGATGCTGATTGGCATGGTTAGGTCGTGATGCGCGAGTATGACGATTTTGCCGGCGATGAGGAAGAAGTCGAGTATTATGCCGTTCGTCCGAACAAAACGAAAATAAAGAAAGAAATTAATGCCTTATTTGCGATGGGTGAAACTTTTTCGGCATTAACGGCTGAGCAGCTTGCCAGCTTGCAACTCCCCGAAAATATTCATCAGGCGGTAAGAGAGGTTGCCGGTATGCCGCTGACCGGCGCTCGTAAACGGCTTTTGAAATACATTGCCGGTCAACTGCATAAAATAGATGTTGAGCCATTTAAGGAAAAGCTTGCTCTCATTCAAAATGTAAGCGTTCATTCGGTCAGGGAGCACCATCAGGTCGAAAAGTGGCGCGACCGGTTGATTAATCAGGGCAATGAAGCCTTGACTGAATTAATTAATCAGCAGCCGGAAGCGGATTTACAGCGTATTAGGTCGTTATTACGGAATCTTAATAAAGAACATCAAATCGGCGCGTCGCCCAAATCGTCGCGTTTGCTTTACCGGTATTTGAAAGATTTGTTTCAATTCAATGATGGTGAAGCGTCACAGGCTGACGTCGATAATATTGATGAGGATTAAGCGGATTTAACTGCTACTTAAGTGGTTAAAATTAAAATCGACTTCAGTTATCCCGCTTAAGTTATAGGACAGTGCGGATGATCTAGCCAGCTTAACAGACCCGGCTTGGTTGTTATCCAAGCCGGAGTTTTTATCGGAATCGAATCCTTAACGGGGATAAGTCGGTTGTTGCGGGTAACCCGATGGCGGATAGCTTTGCGGTTGCGGGTAAGCAGGTTGCTGCGGATAGGCAGGTTGTGGATAGCTTGGCTGCTGCGGATAACTCTGCGGTTGCGGATATGCCGGTTGTTGTTGCGGATAGCTCTGTTGCGGGGCATTTACAGGCGCTGGCGTATTTTGTTGCTGTGGCTGACCTTGCGGCGCACCGGCATTGTTGTTGGCGACAATCGCCAGTTCTACGCGGCGGTTTTGCGACCGGTTAGTTTCATCGGTATTAGGAAATTTAGGCATTCGTTCGCCCATGCCTTGCTGTGACAAACGATTGTAAGCCACATTATGCTGTCCCAAATAGGCGGCGACACTGGCGGCGCGTTGCTCGGACAGCTTCTGATTGTAATCGTCGCTGCCGGTGTCATCGGTATGGCCGGTCACATTAATGGTGGATGCAGGGTATTGATTCAACACAGTAGCGACCGAATTGAGCGCGTTTTGCGCATCCGGTGTTAATTGCGCGGAATTAAAACCGAAAGTAATGCTGCTTGGCATGGTTAAATTCAACGTGTTTTCCGCAGTGCGTTGTACTTCTATACCCGTGCCTTTAAGCGATTGTTGCATTTGTTCTTGTTGATGGTCCATGTAAGCGCCGACAGCCGCACCGACTGCGCCGCCGGCCAGCGCACCCCAACCGGCGTTTTGCAAGTCGTTACCGCCGAATGCCGTGCCCGCCGCGCCGCCGACCACAGCGCCAATGCCTGCGCCTTTAGCCGAGTTGGCAATAGTGGACTGCCCGGTGTAAGGGTCGGTAACGCAAGCAGTGAGCAATACCGAACCGATGCCCATTATGAGTAAAGTTTTATTCATCATTCGTGGATCCTTATTTAATTAATGAAAAGTCTGGTTATTATGAGAAGGTTGCTCAGTGCATGAACGGCCATCCGGCAACAACAGATCGGCAGTACCGGCCGTGAAGGAGTACATGGAAGCGAGCGAAGCCGAGCGATGTACGACGACCCCTGCGTAGCCGTAGAGGCCGGGCGTTTTGACGGAGTTGGAGCGCAAGCGTAGTGCGTAGTGCGTAGTGCGTAGTCAAAATGCAAGGCCATACGACACGGCGTCAAGTCATTCGCGCAAGGTCAAAATACGAAGCAAGGCGGAAGCCGATGTTTTGTGTTTTGGGCTGTAGCGGGACGAACGCAGGCCGCCGAAGGCAAACTCGCCACGTCATTTTTCGCTGCTGAAATCGGATTGGACCCCATTTCAGCTTTCGCGAAAAATAGTGGCGCGCTGGTCATTAAAGCACTTCAAGTTAAACTATAGCTGAACATGCACTATTTTTCACCGCGTAATTGCCGTTACCCGTCACCCTAGTTACAGAATTTCAGCAAGTTATTCAAAGATATCGCTACCTTTTCAGATGTATCATTAACGCAATGGCGGATTACGCAACATTAAAACAACAGATAGCCACGTCGCCTGCTTTCATCGTCGACGAAGCAGAGTTAATCGCAACGTTGCAAGCGTTTGACGATTTGCGTGAGCATAGCGGTTGCCGCCTGTTGTATTCGTTGAAAGCCTTACCGCTAATGCCCGTGCTGTCATTAATAAAACCGTATGTTGACGGCTTTTCCGTCAGTTCGCTGTTTGAAGCGCGTTTGGCGCATGAAGTATTAATGGGTCAAGGCGGCATCCATCTGACATCGCCGGGAATCAAGCCGGATGAAATGCCGGAATTAGTCGATCTGTGTTCGCATATCAGTTGCAATTCATTCGGGCAGTACCGACAACTTGATGCATGTGTACAGCCAGCCGTTTCGCTGGGCTTGAGAATTAATCCGCAGCTGTCGTACAGCCAGGATGCGCGTTATGATCCCTGCCGTCCTCATTCCAAACTGGGTATCGGTATTAATGCATTAATGAAAGAAGATTTCCCAGAAAATATCAAAGGCTTGCATTTTCATACAACGTTTGCCAAAACCTCCTGTCAGCCGCTGGTCGAGACCGTGGCGTTGTTGCGTTGTGCTTTGTCAACGCACTGGGCGCAACTCGACTGGATAAACCTGGGCGGGGGTTATCTGTTTCAGCATATGGAAGACCGACATCTGTTTCTCGATGTGGTCGGCTCATTAATAAAATCCGGTCTTACGGTTTTTATAGAACCAGGCAATGCTGTTGTCGGTCATACCGGTTATTTGCTGGCGACGGTTATCGATTGCTTCGACAGCGACGGTAAAACAGTGGCCGTGTTGGATACTTCCGTAAATCACCAGCCACGGGTATTCGAATATCAATTGCAGCCTGAGCTGGCGGAACACGATAATGAAGGCCGTTTTCCGGCTATATTGGCGGGCTGCACGTGTCTGGCCGGCGATATCTTCGGCGAATACCGGTTTATCCGACCCATAGCCGTGGGCGATAAAGTGTTGTTTAAGCAGGCAGGCGCTTATAGTATGGTAAAAGCCAATCGCTTTAACGGCTATAATTTGCCCGACATCTATGTGATTAATGGTGATCGGGTGTCAAGCGTAAAGCAATACGGTTATTTCGGTTACCGTCAGCAGTGGTCGCCTGAAGAATATTAATATATTATTGAAAATAAAGGAAAATAATATGAAAGCGATGCTGATGATGGCAATCGGTGGATCCGGCGTTCTGCAATTGCAGGAGATTGCTGAGCCGCAAATCACACAGCCTACACACATCAAAGTGAAACTGGCGGCGGCGGGTATTAATCCGGTCGATACCAAAATCAGACGAAACGGATTGCTATTCGACCAACCGTTGCCCGCTGTGCTGGGCTGCGATGGTTCAGGCACGGTTGTCGACACCGGCGCAGCTGTCAAAAAATTTAAGGCGGATGATAAGGTTTGGTTTTGCCACGGCGGTTTAGGCCGCGAGCAAGGCAACTATGCAGAATACAACGTGCTAGACGAACGCTGGGCCGATTTAATGCCAGCCAAACTATCATTTGAGCAGGCGGCGGCGTTGCCTTTGGTATTAATAACGGCCTGGGGCGGGCTTTTCGACCGCGGTGGCCTGCAAGCAGGACAAACCGTATTGATCCACGCCGGTGCGGGTGGTGTGGGGCACGTGGCGATACAACTGGCCAAACGTAAAGGCGCGAGAGTGATAACCACGGTCAGCAGTGAAGCCAAAGCTGCGTACGTGAAATCCCTGGGCGCTGACGAGGTGATTAACTACACGCAAGACGATATGATAAGTTCCGTCATGAATCTCACCGGCGGCAAAGGCGCGGATTTGGTCTTCGATACCGTGGGCGGCCAAGTCTTTACCGGCAGCATACCGGCGACAGCGCATTTCGGCCGCATTATTACCCTGTTGAGTATGCCGGAAATGGATTTTACCGAAGCCAGACTGCGTAATTTGCTGATCGGTTTCGAATTAATGCTGACTCCCATGCTGCGCGATCTGGACGAGGCGAGGTATAAACAGATAAACATGCTGGAACAATGCAGAAAGTGGCTGGATGAAGGCTCATTAACGACGTATATCGAACAGACTTTTACCTTACCGGAAGCGGCGAAAGCGCATCAATTGCTGGAAGCCGGACATGTTACGGGAAAGTTGGTTCTTGAAATTCAGTAAGTTAAATCGGCTAATGCAACGCCGCAGATTAGCATTAACTATTCGCTCCCATTGTTTACTATTCATGGCTGGTTCACTTGGAATTAATAGACTATCGTCAGAGTCATTAATAAACTGGAATATCCGTATAATGAACAGCCACAGCAAGGCACGTATTACCATAACGTCAGGGATTTATGGCACAGAAGTCGACTGCCCGTAGCAAACGCTACGCGGGTAAGCAACAAAAACCCACAAAAACAAGCTCGCATTGGTTTCGCAATGTACTGGTTAAACTGGTGTTGGCGGGAGCGTTTGTGTTGTTTTGTTTTCTCGGTTACCTCGATTCGAATGTCCGCGAACAGTTTGAAGGCAAACGTTGGGCCATTCCTGCACGTGTTTACGCCAGCCCCGTCGAGTTGTATGCAGGGCAACACCTGAACGCGTTAAAGTTTGAGCAGTTGTTGAAGCAGTTGAACTACCGTGTGGATAATCAGTTAAGCATCGAAGGATCGTACAACAAAAAAAACGACCAGATTTCGGTCAAAACCCGGGCTTTCGATTTTTGGGATAAGCACGAGCCGAGCCGTCAGTTGACAGTCAGTTTTGACGATACTACGGTAATTAATGTGGTGGATACTGTGCAGGAGAAGGAAGAAGCGATTGTACGCATGGATCCGGTGCAAATCGGCAGTTTCTACCCGGCCATTAAAGAAAACCGGATATTAATCAAACTCGCGGAAACGCCGGAGTTATTAATTAAAGGCCTGTTGGCGTCGGAAGACCGGAGTTTTTACCACCATCTCGGCATTTCGTTAAGAGGCATAGCACGGGCGTTGGTTGCCGATGTAAAAGCCCGCGGCATGGTGCAAGGCGGCAGTACGATTACCCAGCAATTGGCGAAAAATTTCTATTTATCTTCCGAAAAACGTCTGTGGCGGAAAATCCAGGAAATTTTCATCGCATTAATTCTCGAATTTCGCTACAGCAAGCAGGAAATCCTGGAAGCTTATCTAAACGAAATCTACCTGGGGCAGGACGGCGCCAGTGCGGTTCACGGCTTCGGCTTGGCGAGCGAATTTTATTTCGGTACCGCGTTGAGAGACCTGAACTTGGATCAGCTTGCCACGCTAGTTGCGTTGGTGCGTGGGCCTTCCCAGTACGATCCGCGCCGTTTTCCAGAAAAAACAACCAACCGCCGCAATCTGGTGTTGGATGAAATGGCGGAACAGGACTACATTACCCCAGAGCAGGCGGAACTGGCGAAACAAAAAAAACTGGTGGTATTGCCACGGATGTTTAACGCCAAAAACCGCTATCCCGGTTTTCTCGATTTAATCAGACGCCAGCTAAAACAAGAATACCGTGAAAAGGATTTGACGTCGGATGGGTTAAAAATATTCACGACTCTGGATACATTAATCCAGGAAACGTTGCAAGATACCATTACCAAGAAGCTGAATCAGCTTGAGAAATCCAGCAGAGCCAGAGCATTGGAGTCCGCTGTCGTGGTAACCCGGCGGGATAGCGGCGAAATTGCAGCTTTGGCTAGCGCGCGCGAGGAAACGGCGTCCGGCTTTAACCGAGCCTTGGATGCAGTACGGCCGATCGGCTCATTAATGAAGCCGGTCGTGTATTTAACGGCGTTGCAGTATCCGGAAAAATATACCATTTCAACCCGTGTCAGCGATTCGGACATTTCGGTTGATCTGCCCAGCGGCGGCAATTGGAATCCGAAGAATTACGATCACCGTTCACATGGCAATGTTTCCTTGCTGACGGCATTAACCAAGTCCTATAACCTGGCTACGGTACGGGTGGGCATGGATATCGGCGTTGCCAGAACGGCGAAAACATTGAAAGAAATGGGCGTTAACCGCGAGGTGGAAATTGTACCGTCGCTGTTGCTGGGGGCAACCTCGCTGACGCCGATTGAAGTTACGCAACTGTATCAGACCCTTGCAGGCGATGGGTTTTTAACGCTGTTGCGCGGCATCAGGGCGGTAGTGGCCGAAGACGGCAAACAATTGCAAAGCTATCCGTTTGTGGTCAGACAAGCTATTGATCCGTCAACGACTTATCTGGTTAATACCATGATGCAGGAAGTCATGCATCACGGCACCGGGCACAGCGCGTACGAGGCATTTCCCAAAGATTACGGGTTGGTCGGCAAAACCGGCACCACCAACGACGCCAAAGACAGCTGGTTTGCAGGATATACCGGCGATTATCTGTCGGTCGTTTGGCTGGGACGGGACGATAACAAACCCATCGGCTTAACCGGTTCGACCGGCGCTTTGCAGGTGTGGACTTCGCTGATGAAACAAATCTCGAAACAGCCGGTCGCACTAATTCCTCCGGAAAATATCGTGACCGTGCCGATTGACCCCGTTAACGGCTTTCGGGCCGCCAATACCTGTAAAAGAGCCATCGAGTACCCGTATTTATCAGGTTCCGAACCGACGGCGTACTCCGCTTGCGGGCAGGAAGTGATCGATCAGGACAAATCCTGGTTTGACGATTTATTTACCGAATAATCAAAAGATAAGGACGAATAATGAAAAAAATCAATCTATTAATGGCGTTCGGTTTGAGTTTTCTGTTGGTTAGCGGTTTTGCCGACGCCAAAATGAAAGCGAAATCCGCCAGCAGCAATGAACCGGTACTCCAGTTGCAGGTGTTTTTAAAAGTGGCGAAATCCTTTTCCGCCGATTTTAAACAAGTACTGATTAATGAAGCAGGCAATCCTACTCAAACCAGTTACGGGGTGTTTTATCTGCAAAGACCGGGCAAATTCCGCTGGAATTATCAAAAGCCGTTTCAACAGGAAATCGTTTCCAATTCCGGCAAGGTCTGGTTTTATGACACGGATCTGGCGCAGGTGACCGTTAAAAAAGTCGATGAATCCTTGGGCACCAGCCCAGCTTTATTATTAAGCGGCGACATTCCGTTGGAAAAAAATTACACCATGGAGGGGCAGGGTTCCGAAGGCGCGATGCAATGGATCAAATTAGTGCCTAAAAGCCAGGACAGCTCATTTAAATATGTATTAATCGGCATGGAAAAAGGCACGTTGGCGGGCATGGAATTAAGCGATAATTTCGGTCAATTAACACGAATCTATTTTTCCAACGTCATCGTTAATGCCCCGCTAAAATCGACTTTGTTTGAATTCAAACCGCCAAAAGGCGCCGACGTGTTTTCCGATAATTAATGATAGCCTATTGATTATCATTAATAACTGGTATGTCTTCTGCGGATTTGAAACCTCTCGCCGACCGGATGCGGCCGCGGAATCTGGATGAATACGCCGGACAAAGCCATCTTCTCAAATCCGGCAAGCCCTTATACGAAGCGATAAAGTCCGGACAATTGCATTCCATGATCTTCTGGGGTCCGCCCGGAACCGGCAAGACGACGCTGGCGCGTATCATTGCCCAGCATTCGGCAGCCGACTTTATCCCCATTTCCGCCGTGTTGGCCGGGGTGAAGGACATCCGAGAAGCCGTTGCCCAGGCCAAATCAACGCTCACGCAATTCCGTAGACGCACGGTGCTGTTTGTTGACGAAGTCCATCGCTTCAATAAAACCCAGCAGGACGCCTTTTTGCCGCACGTGGAAGACGGTACGGTTTTTTTTATCGGCGCAACCACGGAAAATCCGTCTTTCTCGCTAAATAATGCGTTATTATCCAGGGCGCGCGTTTACGTGCTGAATTCATTAACGGCTGCTGATTTATTAATGGTGCTGGAGCAGGCATTAACCGATAAAGACCGTGGTATCGGCGCACTGGACATTAAGATTAATGATGAGGTAAAACAACAATTTGCCCGCGCGGCGGACGGCGACGCCAGACGCTTGTTGAATTTTCTGGAGATTGCTGCCGAATATGTCCTGGCGCGCGGCGAAAACGAAATCACGGAAGCATCCGCTAAAGAAATTTTATCCGGCGATCTTAGACGTTTCGATAACCAGGGCGAAGAATTTTACAATCAGATATCCGCCTTGCATAAATCCGTGCGCGGCAGCGCGCCCGATGCCGCCTTATACTGGCTGTGCCGAATGATAGACGGTGGCTGCGATCTGGCGTACTTGGCGCGCCGTATCGTACGAATGGCGTCGGAAGACATCGGCAACGCCGATCCGCGCGGGCTGGAAATTGCCATGAATGCCTGGCAGGTGCAGAAGCGGCTGGGCAGTCCCGAAGGCGAACTCAGCCTGGCGCAAGCCGTGGTATATCTGGCCTGCGCGCCCAAAAGCAATGCCGTTTACACGGCGTACAACGCCGCTATGCAGACGGCAAAACAATCCGGCAGCCTGCCGGTACCGGTGCATTTACGGAATGCGCCGACATCATTAATGAAAGCGATGGATTACGGCAAAGCCTACCGTTACGCCCATGATGAACCGGAAGCCTATGCCGCCGGAGAGAATTATCTGCCGGAAGAATTAACCGGCAGCCGGTTTTATCAACCGGTGGATCGGGGGCTGGAGCTGAAGATTGCCGAAAAATTAAAGCATTTAAAAGAGTTAGACAAAAAAGCGGGAAAATAACCGCGGCAACGCCATTAATTATTAATAAGCCAATCTTAAATCTCTGCCAGCCGCCTACTGCTACTAAACCGTATTTAATTAAAGAAAATGGGATTTAATTTAGGATAAATCGGCAAAATTCTATAAAATCTGCATTTTATCGTTAAGTATTCCGAAAACGTCTAAATGGACCTGAAATTTCTTGATTTTGAACAACCTATCGCCGAACTGGAAGCTAAAATCCGCGAGCTGCGCAATGTGCAAGTCGATAACGACATCAATATGTCGGATGTCTTGACACAACTGGAAGACCGCCGCGAAGCATTAACCGAATCCATATTCGCTAATCTGTCGGATTGGCAAATTTCCCAGCTTTCCCGGCATCCGGGACGGCCGTATACGCTGGATTATATCGAGCATATCTTTACCGACTTTCATGAACTGCACGGCGACCGCACGTATGCCGACGACCCCGCCATCGTGTGCGGCATGGCGAGACTGGATAAGCAACCGGTCATGGTGATCGGTCATCAAAAAGGCCGCGACACCAAGCAAAAAATCTACCGTAACTTCGGTATGCCCAGGCCGGAAGGTTACCGCAAGGCGCTCAGAGTGATGAAACTGGCTGAGCGTTTCAAACTGCCTATCATCTGCCTTATCGATACCCCTGGCGCTTATCCCGGTATCGATGCGGAAGAACGCGGCCAAAGCGAAGCCATTGCCAGAAATCTGTTTGAAATGGTGCGCCTGCAAACACCCGTCCTGTGTGTGGTGACCGGCGAGGGCGGCTCCGGCGGCGCCTTGGCGATTGGCGTGGGCGACCGGTTAATCATGCTGGAATACAGTACATACTCCGTTATCTCACCTGAAGGCTGCGCCTCCATCCTGTGGAAAAGCGCCGACAAAGCCCAACTGGCGGCGGAAGCAATGGGCATTACCTCAGACCGTATTCGCGAGCTTGGTTTGTTGGATGAGGTAATCAGAGAGCCTTTGGGCGGCGCGCACCGTAACCTGCCATTAATGGCCACCAGCCTGAAAGAAGTCTTGCTTCGCCACTTAAAAGACCTGGAACGGTACTCAATGGTTGATGTGCTGTCCATGCGTTACCAGCGTTTAATGAGCTTTGGGCAGTATGTGGAAGAGGCGGTTAAGTAAGAAAGTAGCGTTCGTTCTTCATGAAGATAAAGGATGAATAACAAAATATAAAGCCGTTCGTGCTGAGCTTGTCGAAGCATGAACGATCAATTTAATGTAGGTATTGTTTAAAAGCCGGTTCCCGCACCGGCAGGCGGGCTACTTTTCTTTGCTTGTCCAAAGAAAAGTAGCCAAAAGAAACGACACCCTCTGTCGCTGATTTCCTGCGTTCCTCAATTTTTTCCGAGGGTTGCCGGAAGGGATATCCCTATCCCTCCGGCAACGTGCGGCATCCCTGCCGCATCCCTTCGGGCTATTCCCGAAAAAATTTCCGATACTCGGCGCGGCAGAAGGGATATGGATGTAGCGGTAAATTTGACTAGTTTGCTAACTCCAATAAATATTATGATTTTATGTCTTATTGGGGTTCATGCTTCATCTTACCTTGCTTTTAATCATCATAATTAATGGTATAAATGATGCGAAATATTGCCCTCCAATGGTTGCGGTGTGCAAAAGATTTAATTGTTAAAGATGATGAAGTATCTGTTAAATACGTATGTCTCGAATTAGGTTTCTGCATTGAATACATTACCTATTCGGTGTTGCAAACCTGCATACAAGAAGCGCCGTAGGGCGCATAAGCGAATGCGTAATGCGCCGAATGTAATAAACTCATGTAACGAAATGCGGTTTACATTTCCGGCCTACGATGTGTTTCAAAAAATATTCATCGCCTATAGCGGCGGTGTGGATTCTCATGTTTTGCTGCATTTATGCGCGATAGACGAAAAACTCAAAGATAAACTCACAGCAGTCTACATTAATCACGGCTTGCAGAAGGAAGCTAACGACTGGGCAAAACATTGTGAGCAAATTTGCCACAATCTTAATGTAAAGTTTCTGTCACTAACCGTTAATGCCAAAGCCAAGCCCGGCGAAAGCCCGGAAGAAGCGGCGCGCAATGCCCGTTATGCCGCATTAATGCCATTATTGGGCAAGGATGATGTGCTGCTGGTGGCGCAACATGCCGATGACCAACTGGAAACGGTGTTGTTGCAATTGTTTCGGGGCAGCGGGTTGAAAGGGCTGGCGGGAATGCCGCCGAGTATGCCTTTCGGTCATGGCCTATTAATCAGGCCGTTGCTGGAAACCAGCAAGGCCGATATTATCCGCTACGCTAACGATCACGCCTTACAATGGATTGAAGATCCCAGTAATCAGCACATCCATTTCGACCGTAATTTTTTGCGCCAAGATATTCTGCCGTTACTCAAACAGCGTTGGCCTTCTCTGGATTCAACGGTAACGCGTTCGGCAGCGCATTGTGCGGAAGCTCAGGATATTCTGTCAACGCTGTCGGATGAACTTCTGGAAACAGTCATTAATGCTGATAACAGCATAAACATTAATAACTTACAACAACAAAAAGCATCTTACCAATCATTAATTATCAGGCAGTGGTTTCATCGGTTGGGGCTGCGAATGCCGCGTCGGCAGGTATTGCAGCAAATTCTTGAGCAGGTGGCTGGCGCGCGCGCTGATGCCGATCCGGTTATCTCCACGCAAGGCCGTCTCATTCGCCGATACCGGCAGCGCTTGTTTTGTCTAAAGCCTCCGCCATTAATATCTGGTGCTGATTTCGTTCTGCAATCGGGGGTGATGTCGTTCCAGGTGGCGGATGGCTTAAATTATGAAGTTCAACCGTCTGATAGCGGTATTTCTGCCGAGTTGTGGGCGCGTTCAACCGTTACCATAAATTTTCGGACAGGCGGTGAAACCATCCGTTTGCCGGGGCGAGAGGGCGCGCATAGTTTGAAAAAGTTGTACCAGGAAGCGGGTATTCCGCCCTGGGAAAGGCAGTTAATCCCCTTAATTTATCTGGACGGCAAGCTGGCGGCAGTGGGCGATCTTTGGATAGCAGCGGAGTTTTACTGTGAGGGAGATAATGCCTGTGTACGTCCGGTAAAACGGCAAGCCGCCTAAAAGCCCATGACGGCAAAGCCAATATCGATTAAAATAGGCGATTATTTATTAATCGCCAGTGGGTTAAAAACGCCTTATCTTGCATGACCAAATTCATTTTCATTACTGGCGGCGTGGTTTCTTCTCTGGGCAAAGGGATTGCCGCATCGTCGCTGGCCGCCATTCTAGAAGCGCGCGGCCTAAAAGTCACCATTACCAAGCTTGATCCGTACATTAATGTCGATCCCGGCACGATGAGTCCGTTTCAGCACGGCGAGGTGTTCGTTACCGAAGATGGCGCGGAAACCGACTTGGACTTAGGACATTACGAGCGGTTTTTGAAAACCACCATGACCCGCAAGAACAGTTTTACGACGGGACAGGTGTACGATAGCGTCTTACGGCGCGAACGCCGAGGCGAATATCTGGGCGCAACCGTACAGGTGATCCCACACATTACCGACGAAATTAAAAACCGGGTGTATCAAAGCGCAGAAGGCGTGGATGTTGCATTAATCGAAATCGGCGGCACCGTCGGCGACATCGAGTCCTTGCCGTTTTTGGAAGCCATCCGGCAAATGCGCGCGGAGTTGGGTTCGGAGCGTTCGCTCTTTATCCACCTTACTTTAGTGCCTTACATACCGTCGGCAGGTGAGATCAAAACCAAGCCGACCCAACATTCGGTGAAAGAACTCCGCTCGATCGGTATCCAGCCGGACATTTTAATGTGCCGCTCCGAACGCGCCATTCCGGAAAGCGACCGGCATAAGATCGCCTTGTTTACCAATGTAGACGTCAAGGCGGTCATATCAGCGGTAGACGCCGACTCCATCTACCGTATTCCGTTGCTGTTGCACGAACAGGAATTGGATGAAATCGTTGTTAATAAACTGAAGATTAATGCGCCGCCAGCGGATCTGACCGAATGGCGTAATGTGGTGGATGCCTTATGCAATCCATTGGCGGAGGTTACCGTTGCCGTCGTCGGCAAATATGTCGATCATTCCGACGCCTACAAATCGCTGAATGAAGCATTAATTCATGCCGGTATTGCCACCCGCAACCGGGTGCGGATTGCCTATATCGATTCGGAAACTATTGAAGATGTCGATGTCGATATACTCAAAAATGCCGATGCTATCTTGGTTCCCGGCGGCTTTGGAGAGCGCGGTATTGAAGGTAAAATCGCCACCGCCCGCTATGCACGAGAGAATAACATTCCGTATCTGGGCATTTGTTTAGGGATGCAGGTTGCCGTCATTGATTATGCCCGTCATGTGGCTGGATTAACCGGTGCGCACAGTACCGAATTCGCATCCAATTCGCCCCATCCTGTGATCGGATTAATCACTGAGTGGATGGATAAAAGCGGGCAGGTCGAAATCCGCGACGAGCAGTCCGACCTTGGCGGCACCATGCGTCTGGGCGGTCAGCAATGCCGGTTGGCAACGGATTCGTTGGCTTATCAAATGTATAAAAAAGAAGTTATAACTGAACGGCATCGTCACCGTTACGAATTCAATAATCGTTATTATGATGCGTTGCAGCAGGCCGGGCTCAAGTTTTCCGGCAATTCGATTGATGGAAAATTGGTGGAAATGATCGAAATACCGGGGCATCCCTGGTTTTTGGCGTGTCAATTCCATCCGGAATTCACCTCCACGCCGCGGCGCGGGCATCCGTTATTCTCCGGTTTTGTTGCCGCCGCTGCGCAACACAAGTCGCAGCAAGCCACATTATCCGTCGTGCCGAATAAAAAAGGGATGGTTTCATGAAATTATGCGGATTCGATATCGGTCTGGAACAGCCGTTTTTTTTGATCGCAGGTCCTTGCGTCATCGAAAGCGAGCAACTGGCGCTGGATACGGCGGGTTATTTAAAAGAATTAACTGCTAAGCTTGGGATTAACTTTATTTACAAATCGTCTTTCGACAAGGCCAATCGTTCGTCCATGGACAGCTTTCGTGGTTTGGGTTTGGAAAAAGGCTTAGAAATCCTGGCGAAAGTTAAACAACAAATCGGTGTGCCGGTATTAACCGACGTGCATGAAGACACGCCGTTAAGCGAAGTGGCGAAAGTGGTCGATGTCATGCAGACACCTGCGTTTTTGTGCCGGCAGACCAATTTTATTCAGGCAGTGGCCAAACAAGGTAAGCCGGTCAACATTAAAAAAGGCCAGTTTTTGGCGCCGTGGGATATGCAGCAAGTGGCCCGAAAAGCCAAAGCGACCGGCAACGAGCAAATTATGGTGTGCGAGCGCGGCGTATCGTTCGGTTACAACAATTTGGTTTCCGACATGCGCTCGCTGGCCGTGATGCGCGACACGGGTTGCCCCGTGGTGTTTGACGCCACTCACTCCGTGCAATTGCCGGGCGGACAAGGCACCTGTTCCGGTGGCCAGCGCGAGCACGTGTCCGTGCTGGCGCGGGCGGCGGTAGCGGTCGGCATTTCTGGCTTATTTATGGAAACGCATCCCAAACCACAAGAAGCGCTGAGCGACGGCCCTAATTCCTGGCCGTTGCACCGCATGCAAGAATTATTAGAAGTATTATTAACCATCGACAGGGCGGTCAAATCCGGCCCTCTCATCGAAACAACCTTATAGGAAGCACAATGGCAGTTATTAAAGATATTAAAGCAAGAGAAGTACTGGATTCGCGCGGCAACCCCACGGTGGAAGCCGAAGTGATTCTGGCGTCCGGCGTGGTTGGCAGCGCGATGGTGCCGTCCGGTGCATCGACCGGCGAGCGCGAAGCCATCGAACTTCGCGACGGCGACAAAAGCCGTTATTTGGGCAAAGGCGTGACCAAGGCAGTCAGCAATGTTTTGGGCGAAATTAAATCCGCCGTCGTCGGAATGGATGCGGAAGACCAAAGCGGCATCGACAACAAGATGATAGCACTGGACGGCACGGACACTAAAGCCCGTCTCGGCGCCAACGCCATGCTGGCGGTTTCCTTGGCGGCGGCCAAATCCTCGGCCAATGACAAAGGTCAGCCGTTGTATAAATTCCTTAATAAATCCGGCGAATTCATTCTGCCGGTACCGATGATGAACATCATTAATGGCGGTTCGCACGCCGACAACAGCGTCGATTTGCAGGAATTCATGATTCTGCCTGTCGGCGCGCCTAATTTCCGCGAAGCTATCCGCTACGGTGCGGAAGTATTCCACAGCTTAGCTAAGGTATTGAAATCAAAAGGCTTGGCAACAACGGTCGGCGATGAAGGCGGTTTTGCACCCAACTTGTCTTCCAATGAAGAGGCCATCAGCGTGATCATTCAGGCGATTGAACAAGCCGGGTATAAGCCGGGCAAAGACATTTACCTTGGTCTGGACGCGGCGGCTTCCGAATACTACGAAGACGGCATTTATAATCTGGCTTCCGAAGGCAAAACGTATACGTCTGCCGCGATGGTTGATTTCCTAGCCGATTGGGTGAGCAAATACCCCATCATCAGCATCGAAGACGGCTTCGACGAAAACGACTGGGACGGCTGGAAACTGATGACCGACAAGATGGGCGGCAAGATCCAGTTGGTGGGCGATGACTTGTTCGTTACCAACCCCGCCATCTTGAAAAAAGGCATTGAGCAAAAAGTCGCTAATTCCATCTTGATTAAAGTCAACCAAATCGGCACTTTGACCGAAACCTTGGCAGCTATCAGCATGGCGCATGGCGCGGGTTATACCGCCGTGATGTCGCACCGCTCCGGCGAAACCGAAGACACCACCATCGCAGATTTAGCTGTTGCCACCGGCACAGGCCAGATCAAGACCGGTTCCTTGAGCCGCTCCGACCGTGTTGCCAAATACAACCGCTTAATGAAGATCGAAGAAGAGTTGGGTAATGCGGCGAAGTATGCGGGTGCAAGCGCATTTAAGATGTTGTAAAAAACACAGGCGAATGGCACAAGGCTAAAGGCAAAAAATTGAAACATGCAAAATATTAGGCGGGCAAAAAATCTTAATAAGCTTAGAATCTATGATTATTCGCCGCTCGAATTTTATCGCCCGCTTATTCTAAACTTGGTTGAGCCTTTCGCCTTTCGCCTTGAGCCTTTGGCCTTATCCATGAAAATTCTTATAGTTATCATTGTGTTATTAATCGCCCACCTGCAATATCGCTTGTGGGTTGGAGATGGCAGCGTCGCGCAAATAAAGGAATATCAGGCCCGTTTGGAGAAAGTCAAAGAACAAGGCAAAGAAAAGAAAGAACGTAACGAAGCCTTATATGCGGAAATTGAAGATTTACGCAAAGGCCAGGAAGCCATTGAAGAGCGCGCCCGCGACGAATTGGGCATGATTAAGGAAAAAGAGACGTTTTTTCAGGTGATTGAAGAGAAGTAGATTCTCTTTTTATTTGTTATTGAAAGCTAACTGAAAGCCATCTATAGGCCGGATTAAGATAACGTCTATGTATCCTGTCCGGTGCATTTGACCGTCCACCCGTCAACTGTAACCGAATCCAAACTCGGTTTTCTTATAGGTTCATCAGGGATTAACCAAGAACCGTACGTTCTAATAGCCAGTACCCGCCAGCCAGAATCGTCAAGACCGATCCCACTGGCACCAGATAGCGGCTTATCTTTTCATTTTTATGCAGCCACCAGATTAATGGCAAAACAATGGATGCGACGGCAATCTGACCGGTTTCTACGCCCAAATTGAAGGAAAACAGCGGCACCAGGATGCCGGTTTCGATGGAACTGATGCCCATTTCGCGTAGTACACCGGCAAAACCGAAGCCATGTATTAATCCGAAGACGAAAGTTAAGATACAGCGCTGTAATGTTGTAACCTTATCTTTTCTAATGATATTTTCCAGGCCGACGTATACAATTGTGGCGGCTATTAATGGCTCGACTATATTGCTGGGAATATCGACGATATTTAATCCGGCCAGCGCCAGGGTAATGGAATGGGCGATGGTGAAAAAAGTGATGATTTTGATGGCCGGCCAGAAACTGCGGGTAACCACCAGCAAGGAAAACAGGAACAATAAGTGGTCGTAACCGGTCAGGATGTGTTCGATACCCAGTTTAAGGAAGTCCGTAAACGTTGAAGAAGAATGGCTTTCTGCGGCGGCGGATTCAGGCGTTGCGCTGGTGTTGAGATTAACTTCCAGCGTATTGCCTTGTCTGTTCAACATTTTTTTGGCTAATTCCTTGCCATTACTGTCTTTAATGGTGACGTATTGTTTGTGGTCTTCAGGAAATTTTTCCAATATTTTCGATTGAAAGCCCACAGCCGTTAATGAGGCCGCCGGGTAATTCAAATCGATTTTGACATTATTTTGTTTGTCGAATTTAACCAAGTGCGAAGTTTTGGCCTTGATGGGCTTACCGTCGCCCAGCACGACTAATTCAGCGACGACGAAATGCACAATCTGCTGAACGGCTGCATCCATTTCGGCGTCGCTGACTTCCGCATCCTGGTCTTTATCCATGGGCACAAAAGCTTCGATATCCTGAGTGGCAAAGGTGATGTTAACGTCGATAAGATCGGGTTTGACGATCAAATCGGCTGAACTCAAACCGGGTGGATGCGCCATCGCCAGTTGCCATTGAGCCAATAAAAACAGAATACCGATGAGTTTACGCGTCATGTGTGTTCGGTTATTAATAGGGGTTGTAAAGAACAAGATTTTAAACTTCGTTCCGGCGGCGATTAAAACTACGGTAGGCGACAAAAGCGATTAACGCCAAGCCCAAAGCACCGCCGATACCGATGAGAAGCTTTTTGAATATCGCCTTGGAATCGGGATCAACGCCGACGTGTAGTGGTATCCGCAATTTTTCATCGTCAGAGAGCGCCTCTTCGCCGCCCACCAGCAGGTAAATGGCGTAAAAGCCTTCCTTATCCAGTTGCGCCTGGGCTTCCACCACGCCTTTCGGATACAGTTTGGCGGGGATTTCGGTAATTGTGCGGGTGTCTTTAAAGTTTTCCGCTTTGTTTTCATCACCGCCCGTGTGTTCCTGTTCTACGATGCGGATACCGATAGGCGTTTGCCGTAATTCGTCGCCGACTACGTCCGCTGTGAAAAACGCCGTGCCGGTTTTGGGAATGTCTTTGCAGAAAGAGCGGAACAGGTTTTTTCTTTCCTTAGCCGATAATTTGGTGTTACCGTCATCAGCCGGTTTAATGTAGGCGCTGAAATAGACGGCGTAGAAGTCGGTGGCGACTAGACAGCCGACGGTGGCTTTGGTCATTTGCTGTGAAGGATTGTCATTGTAGCCGGGGCTTTGGCAAGCGGTTAATGACAGTACGGCCATTAACAGGGCGATTAATGGAATATTGGGTGATTTCATAAGTCAGTCTGCTCTATTAATGGCTGGTTAATAGCCAAAAAGTAATATTTTCAATAGCTTGCGTTATTTGTGTTGCTAAGGTTTCTTGATAGTGAACTTAAATTTACCCGTCACAATATGGGTATCGATGGAAACCACGCGGTATTTTACCGTGTAGGTATCGGGCGGCAAATCCTTGACGGTCGTGTAAAGGTGCGACGGGTCGAAAGTTTCCTGTGCGACATCTTTATTGTCCATACGTTCGCCTTTGCTGTTGACGACAGCCAAGGCTTTATATTCACTGCCGACTTTGTCATTAAACCAGACATCGACTTGCTTAGGTGACTCGGCAACGGTACTGTCCACGGCTGGTTGCGCTTTCACCATAATGGCATGGGCAAAGACCGGCAACGGCAATGCCAGACTTAAAAATAGTATTAATAATACCAGTGACTTGGTTAGATAAATCAATTTAGGCGGCGTCATTAATGGGTACCTGAAAACGAATGAGAATCATAATTCGCCCATTATAACTGATAGCATGGCAGGGTCGGTAAAACTTAGCGTAGATTGAGTTCAAAGAGCGGTATTTCACAACAACATTTAATTATTTACGATGATTTTAGCGTTACAGCTGAATGGTGCGCCAATACAGACGGTTGAGCTGGTGACCGGATTTTTCGGTCCACAACGCTAACAGTCCTTTTGAAGTGGCGGCAAGTCGCGGATGCGTTGCCGAGCCATTTGCCGTACTCAGTTTTGTTGCGGCAGACCAGGATTTGCCGCCATCGTCAGAAGGTGCATAGAAAATGTCTGAACCGCTGTTGGTCATTTCATCCCAAACGGCGACAGCTTTGCCCTTAATGACGGCTAGATCGCCATGCAGGGCTTGTTTTCCTAATATGACAGGCGCAGACCAATGCAGGCCGTTGTCGTTCGAGGCCAGAACGTACAAGCCGGATTTGCCTTCAATGCCGGTCCAGGACAAACTGTACAGGCGATTCGGCTCTGCATCGGCATAGCTTAACGCGCCGCCTACGTGCGGGCAGCCGTCGAATTGCCAGCCGAAAGCGCCTACCGTGCTGATTCGCCGCCAATTTACGCCATTATCGGTGAACCGCATTAACGCCATGTCGCGGGGTTTCATGTCGCGGTAATAAACATTAATGGCATTATTGGGTGATAAAGTCAGGGTATTCCAGCAGCAGGAGCAGGTGGAATCTTCAATGGTTTGTGCTTTACCCCAGGTTTTACCGTGATCGCGGGAATGAGAATAACGCAAGCTTTGGTAGCCGTTTTCTTCCGGGTCTTCCAGCCAGACGGCATAGAAAACACCGCTTTTGTCGGCGATGATGTCGGCATGGCTTTGGTCGCCAGCGTCATTAATGGCTGGATTTTTTCCTTTAATCCAGGTGTTGCCGTTATCTGTTGAATAAGCGCTGACCAATGGACCCATGCCGGGCAGTTCGCCTTTGTTTTGCCATAAGGCCAGTAGGTAATCGCCGTGGTTAGCAATTTGAATGTCATTGCCACGGTTATTAATGATGGCAGCTGGGTTGGCGACGGTTACAGGCTTGCTCCAGGTGTTGCCACCGTCTTGTGATTGCAGGTAACGGATACTGATCTTTTTATCATTTGCAGAAATTTTGCCGCCGATTAATAAGTGGATGGTGTCGTTAGTAACAGACACGTCAAAAGTTGTGACATCATGCAACCCAAAAGACGAAGCCGAAGAGGGTATGGCAGGCTGATTATTATTTAAATTGGCTGAATTGGAAACACAGCCGTACGTTGCCAAAGCTATCAGACACAGTAAAACTTTATTTAAATAACTATATTTAATTAATGACTTACGGCAAAGATTAAAACTGATAACAATCTGATTAACCCAGGAAAACATAAAATTACGGCAAGCCTAAATAATTAATAATGGTTAGTTTACGTTTGCAAAGGCCGAAAAGAAAGTCAAAAAAAACGGGCAGCCAATAGCTGGATGCCCGTATGAGGGGTGATGAGTCCGTTAAAACTTTGCCGTGAAACCTAAACGGAAACTGACCGGCTCCACCGGATGGAAGTGGAAGTCATCCACACCGGCTGCACGTTCGCCGGGCAGGCGAGAACCGTAAAAATAAGTGATACCGTCATCGTTGCGATTTAGGATGTTATAGACTTCAGCGGTAAAACTGAGGTTCTTGTTAACTTCGTAGCCCAAGGTTGCCGATAACAATAGAGTGCTGTCAGACCGCTTGTTGCCGGTATCGTCCAAAGTACGCGGGCCAAAGTAACGCAGCCGCGGACCACCGAAAAATCCGTACAAATCATGGAAAGTTGCGCCTGCGGCGATGACGGTTTCGACCGAATTGGGGATGCGGTTGCCTTCGCCAGGGATGCTGTTTCTGAAACGGGCTTCGGAAAAGCTGAGGTCCGCATCAAAGGTTAGCCAATCGGTAGGAGAATAATAGTTATTGAACTCAAGGCCGTAACGGCGGCTGGGTCGGCTGGCGGCAGTTGAGCCGACATCGCCGACAAACAATAACTCCGAATCGATATCAAGCCACCAGATTGCCAGGGTGCTTTGCAAGCCTTTCACCCAGGTGGTGCGGGCACCGATTTCCGCGCTGTACGAGCGTACCAGCGGATCGGCCGGGGTTATGCGGTTGCCGTCGCCGTCAATGCGGGTGCCGTCTTCCGGATTTACCAGAGTATTAATACCACGTGCATCGTTGCTGTGATAACCCATGCCGCCGTTGAGGTAAAACTCAGTATTCGCCCAAGGGCCAAACGCCAGGCTGAGTTTGGGGCTGACCAGGCCGTCATAAGTTTCGTTGGCGTTCAGGCGCTGGTTGCTTTTGCTGACATCAAAGCGGAAGCCGTCAAACCGTACGCCCAACGTGCTGCGGAACCAGTCCGTCCAACGGGTTTTGTTTTCACCGTACAGGCTGGCACTGCTGACCCAGATAGTATCTTCACGAGTAATGCCATACTGACGCTGGCCGTGGGTTTTGGTTAATGCATTTTGAATGTTGTCATTGCGGATTTGCAGGCCGATGGTGGTTTCTGACTCGGCTTCGCCAATCTTATGGAAAAAGGTATGACTTCCTTTAAAGCCGGTTGTCCAGCGGTCGTCCGGTTGGCCAAACTGGTCGCCGCAGGTGTTGAGCAAACTGGGATCAATTTTACTGCCCCGCCTTAAACCGGCCAACCCGGCACAGCCTGCAGGATTGGTGAATTCATTATTGTCGAGGAAGTAAGTAAAGTTGGAAAATAAATTTAACTTCGAATAAACGCCGTAAGCCATTAACTTAGTTTCACCGTCGGCATCCTGTTGATGCCATTCGCCAGTCAGACTGTAACGCTGGCTGTCACCGCCATCGGTGGGGTCAATGGCGCCAAAACGGCCTGTTGTGCCATTAAAGACGGAACGGCGGGCAATTTGGTCGGTGGAATTCCAGTCCGATTTCATTGCCATACCGGTGATACTCCAGCCGTGGTCGCCTTTTTCTTCGCTGAGTTTTAGTACACCGTTGAATTTCCAATATTGATTACCATAGTCCCACGGGCCATTGTTGTGGACGGTTTCGCCCGCGTACAGTAGGTTTAAGCCGCCCAGTTCTTGCGATCCGGCGACCAATCCGCGATGGTAATCAAAACTGCCGCCGGTGTATTTAACGATATGCTCCGGTAAGGCATTGAAATATTTAATGTTGGCCGAACCGGTGCTGGAAAAATCGCCGTTTTCGGCGTAGTGGTTGCCTTTTTTGTAATCCAGGGTTTGCACCAGTTCTGGAATAAGGAAGTTGGTGTCCGTCCAGCCTTGTCCGTGAGAATGCGACAACTGATTGACGGGGACACCGTCAATTTGGGTCAGAAAATCGGTGCCGTGGTCGAGGTTGAAGCCACGCAGGAAATATTGGTTGGCCTTGCCTTCGCCGCTGTGTTGTGTGGCAATCAGCCCAGGGACGGTTTCCAGCACTTCCGCCGGTCGCGTTAAAGGCCGGTATTTGATCTGCGCCTGTCCGACATTGCCTTGCGAGGCGCTGTCGGCGATGCCGACTTGGGAATCGGCACGTTCGGTAATCGTGATTTCTTCCAGTTGCACCTTATCTTTGTTATTAATGGTAGTGTTAATATCATCTGCGCTTTGCTCAGGCAGTTCAACGGCCGTGCTGGCTTTATCCTGGGCGTGAGCGGCGCTGCCGATAAAAATAGCAATACTCAGCGCCAGTATGTTGGGCTTGAATAGTCCGGTGTAACGCAAGGTTGTTGAATTATATTTTTTGTTAAACATGGTTTTTCTCTAAGGTTGTATAGCAGGATTGCAAAATTTCGCTGTCTGCACGGCCACGGCCTTTAAATGCTAAGCTGTGGGGGTGTCGGGAGCGAAAATAAGAGGTTGCTTTGCTGGTTAAGCCAACAATGCAGTTAAAACGAGGGGCGGAAGTTAAGCCGATTGGATTAATCGTGCTTATCAATGGAAATGAGTTATCGGGAAAATGGGTAAAGCTTGTTTGAAGAGGAATATCTTCAACGGATAAAGCAAGGAGTGTGTGATAAAACCGGGCGGTGCGAGCGGGGATGCGGGCATTTAATACAAGCGGCGGCGATGTTAAGCCTGTGCCGTTGCTAAGCAGAATTTGGCCGGGCGTGTAGTTAATGTCGGGAAAATAATGCTTAAACACGGCGGCAATATTAAGCCGAGTAGCTTGCCATATTAAGGCAAGCGGCGGCATAACGGCAAGCGCAGCAATTGTTGATTGATTAATAGGCGCAAGCTTGCCGCTTGGGTTATCCAATCGCTTTATTTTACTGATGTTAGCCGATCCGGACGACGGCGTTCGCTGCTTAAATTTATGCCTAATCGGATCGGGCTTATCGGGAATAAGCGAACATACGTTAAGAAATGTTGTATTAAAGTCATTAATGGCAATATGTTCCGAGCCTAAATCATTCTGATTTGCCGTCTGTCGCCAGGGCGAGTTTCCGTCAAAATCTACCTGACTTATCACTGGGTCAAAGCTGCTGTTCCCGTTGCTTATAGTTTGCGCTTTGGCGGCTTGCGCCAGGCTGGGCAACAGGATGGCAAGAAAACAGGTTACGCAGAACAAAACCAGTTTGGCGACAAGGATGCCTGCGCCATGCAACAGTAAAGTCGCCAACATAAAGCCTATCGAATACGAAATCAGGCTGGCGGAGGCGGAAATTTCCTGGCCGTGGGCAAAACCATGGAAAAAGGCGAAGAATGCCACGATGGTAAGATTAATCCGGTTGCTGAATCGTATCCGGCGGATGATTAACAGGATGAATACGGCGCAGGACAGCAAAATCATGCCTTCTACCGCAGGCAACAGAATGCCCGCCGCCCCGGCAATGCCGCCCAGGCTCATGACGCCGACGAAGGCCAGCGGCAACAGCCAGATGGCATGGCCACGCAGTTGCGCCGCCCAGATTCCGACCGCAATCATGGTGACGATATGATCCCATCCTTCCAGAGGATGGGTAAATCCGTGACTCCAGGCGCTATCTAAACTAAAAAAGGGGATTAATGTCAAAAAAGCAGGAAAAAAGAGCAGACAAGCCAGTACCGGTACGGTCTGCTGGTCTATCTTTTTGAATAAAGTATTTCGCTTTTCCGCCATCTGGCATTCTTATTAATAATTGTTGTGATTAGACAAAGCAGCCTAGCCCATTTGCTGGGCGAATAATATCAGAATTTTGAAATTTTAAGAAATAAGTCTGAGTATTACAGTCTTTATAATAGCTTACTGCTTATTTTCGGATAGTGTGATTTTTGTCATTGAAAAGGAGATTTTTTATCAAGTTTTTATTAAATTCAGGTAAAACATGATAAAATCGCGCGCGGTAATGAAAATTAACCACCAATTGCTACACAACACACTTGAGGAAATTTCTATTTATGAAAATGTTAAAAACAATTGTACTTTCTTCCCTTGTTGCATTATCTATGGGCGCTTTTTCGACAGCAGCCATGGCGGAAGCCAGTGAAGGCCGTATTTCTTACGCGCCGGCCGATGCTATCGATATGATGATTGGCGAACTGAAAAAAGCCAAACTGGCTGCGTATGAAGGCAAATCAGGTGACGAAGTTTACAAACTTTGCAAACAAGCAATGGATTACGGCAAAGACGTTAACGCAAACGACGTGGTTGACCGTGAACGTTCACGCGCTAACGAACACATCAAAAAAGCCAGAGGCATGGCGAAGAAAAACGAAATGAAAGGTATTGAAGAGCACTTAAATGCAGCTATCAAAAAGCTGGAAGAAATGAAAGGGCTTATCTAATCATTTCGCTTCTCGTTTGATTTTACCTTCAGCCCTGTTAATCTTTATTATCAGGGCTGGAATTTACCTAAGCTTTTAATAAAGCCCAAGTTGTAACTGGGCGACTTCAGACATCATGTCCCTGGACCAGGGCGGATCCAACGCCACTTCAACCGTAACATTGCCTACTCCCGGCAGAGCGCGGATACATCGTTCCACATCTTCTTGAATAACAGGACCCATGCCGCATCCGGGGGCGGTTAATGTCATTTTGACATGTACGTCATGTGAATCTTCTGTTTGTGCCGAAGGTACGACTTTGCACTCATAAACCAGACCGAGATCGACGATATTAACGGGTATTTCCGGGTCGTATACGGTTTTCATCACTTCCCAGCAGTTCTGTTCCACGGCTTCGGCGCTGGTATCGGTTACCAGTGTATAAAGCTGGTGAGATTCTTTACCCAAGGCGTCGGCATCCTTATTGGCGATTCGCACCATGCTGCCGTATTGGGTCACTACCGTATAACTACTGCCCAAGGCCTGATGGATAGTCACGATCTGGCCTTTTTCCAGAGTAGTGCTGTTGCCGTCGGGCACGGTGATGACGTTTACATCGCGGGTTAAAATGACGTCTTCTCGTTCAACCATAGTCAGTTAATCATAAATGAAAAGTTCGGGCGTCAACGGTCTGGCCGGTTACGCCGATGCTGTCTGCGCCGAACAAGTAGTTAAATACCGGCTCCAGACTTTCTAGTGTCGGCAGCTTCGATTTATCTTCCGCTGGAAAAGCTCTTTTCCGCAATGGCGAATCGACTGGCCCCGGAATTAATACGTTGACCCTGATTTTTTGAAAGGATTCCAATTCTTCGGCAAGGATATGAGCCAAGCCTTCCAAAGCCATTTTAGAAACACCGTAAGCGCCGGTGTATGCCGCGGCAGTGCGGGCATAAGAGTCGGAGATAAAAACAATGGATGCGGATTCGCTTTTTTGCAGCACCGGTATTAATACCCGGCTTAGCAAAAACGGCGAATTTACATTGACATTCAAGGTATGCCCCCAGTCTTTGGTTGCATGCAAACTGATTGGGGTAAAACTGCTGAATTCTACCGCGGCATGTACAACGCCTTGTAACGATCCGTATTTTTCTTCAATCCGGTCAGCCAATTCCTGATACTGATCTTCGGTAGCGCCCGCCAAATCAAAAGGATACAGCACCGGTTCAGGCGCATTGGTGGCTTTAATCCGGTCGTAAATAACTTCCAGTTTAGGTATGTTTTTATCCAGCAGGATGATCTGGGCCCCTTGTTTAGCTAACGTCAACGCCGCTGTATTGCCTATGCCGCCGCCTGCGCCAGTGATTAATAAAGTCTGATTAGCCAGCGGCAACGCGCTGTCATTAATCTTCACGTTGAAACGCTGCAATGTAGTTGACGTCGATATCCTTTCCCAAGCTAAAGGTTTGGGTGAAAGGGTTGTATTCGATACCGACCATGCCTTGCAGGCTGAGACCAGCATTGCGCGCCGTCTGGCTGAGTTCGGATGGCTTGATAAAAGTTTTATAATCGTGTGTGCCTTTGGGCAGCATCTTCAGGATATGCTCGGCGCCCAGGATAGCCAGAAGGTAGGCTTTCGGCTTACGGTTAAGGGTGGAAAAAAACACCATGCCGCCGGGTTTTACCAAAGCAGCGCAGGCATTAATGATGCCGCCCGGATCAGGCACATGCTCCAGCATTTCCATGCAAGTGACATGATCGAAGCTTTCCGGTTGTTGTTCCGCCAAAGTTTCTGCGCTGATTTTTTGATATTTGGCGTCGATTCCGGATTCAAGCCCGTGCAGTTCGGCAATATCGATTAATTCATCGCTCAAGTCGATACCAAGCGTGTCAGCGCCTTGTTTCGACAGCTCTTCGGTCAGAATGCCGCCGCCACAGCCGACATCGACGATCCGTTTGCCGACAAGATCGGTAAAGCGTCGGATGAATTCCGAACGCAGAGGATTAATATCGTGCAAAGTTTTAAATTCACCCTGGGGATCCCACCAGCGTTCGGCCATGGAACCGAACTTATGAATTTCGTTTGGATTTACGTTACTGCTGACAGTCATGACGGTAGTTTGAGTTGTATCGTTAATAGTTTACTTGATTACGCCTCGATTAGCTATTTAGCCCGGAAGGCGGCAGCAAATCATTAATAAAAATTCGTTAAGCCGTGTGCTCCTCAGTTATTTTCTGGAACGGTTATCTTAAACCATGCCGCGTATAATGCCGGCAAGAACAATACCGTTAACAGTGTTGCTACTGCCAGCCCACCCATGATGGTGACCGCCATAGGGCTGAAAAAAACGCTGCGGGTTAAGGGAATCATCGCCAAAATTGCGGCGGCGGCAGTTAATACGATGGGCCGAAAGCGGCGAATGGTGGATTCGATAATCGCCTGCCAAGGCGGTAATCCTGCCGATAAATCCTGGTCGATCTGGTCGACCAAAATAACCGAATTGCGCATGATCATGCCGGATAAGGCAATCGCGCCGAGCATGGCGACAAAGCCGAACGGTTTGTCGAAACACAGTAAGGCCAACGTGATGCCGATCAAGCCGAGCGGCGCGGTTAAAACAACGAGTAATACCCGCGAAAAGCTTTGCAATTGCAGCATTAATAAAGTCAACACGGTAAACAAAAACAAAGGAACGCCAGCAATAATAGATGAAGACCCTTTGGCCGATTCTTCCATTGCACCGCCGATTTCTATGCGGACGCCGAGCGGCAAAGCTGCTTTCATATCGGTTAATCGGCTTTCGATCTGCTGAGAAATAACCGGCGCCTGGATATCGCCTTGCAAATGCGCACGCACGATAATCGACGGAATTCGGTTGCGCCGCCAGATGACACCTTCTTCGAATTCGGAAGAAATGGTGGCTAGTTGCGCCAGCGGAATATTAACACCATCTTTGTTATTAACCATTAAACCGGACAGCAACGATAAGTGGGTTCTCTCATTGGCCGGCGCGCGCCCGACCAGCGAGATGCGTTCGATGCCTTCCTTGAATTCGGTAATGGACAACTCTTGAGTAGCACCGTCGATGATGTTGGCGATTTCGGCAGAACTGACGCCTAATAATCTGGCTTTGGCTTGATCGATGATGATTTTAATCACTTTGCTGGGTTCCGCCCAGTCGAACTGTACATTCACCAGATTGGGATGGGCGCGCATTATGGCGGCGATTTGCGCGGCGTACTCCCTGATTTGATGAATGTTATGGCCGGATACCCGGAATTGCACGGGAAAGCCGACCGGCGGCCCGTTTTCCAGCCGTAACACCGACGCGCGCAGTTCCGGGAAATCGGTTTCGAACAATTTCAGCAAATCGGTACGCAACGCCTCGCGCGATGCCAGGGTTTTACTCAACACCACAAACTGGGCGAAGCCCCGATGCGCCAGCTGGACATCCAATGGTAGATAAAACCGCGGTGCGCCCGTGCCGATGTAAGCGACAAAATTGTCGATGCCTTCGTGCTTAATGTTCCAGTCGTGCAGCCAGTGTTCCAGCTTGTCCACTTGTTTATCGGTGGCGGCGAACGATGCGCCTTCGGTCAGCCGTAAATCCACCATTAATTCAAGCCGGGTCGAATCCGGAAAGAACTGCTGCTGCACTTTGCCGAAGCCGAAAATCGCCAGCAAAAACAAGGCAATAGTAATAGCAATCACGGTAAACCGGTAACGGACGCACCAGGTGATTAATTGGCGCAGGTAAATATAGAACGGCGTGTTGTAAATATCGTGATGGTGGTTGCTGTTGTCTACGCCATTTCTGCCCAGTTTGTTGTTCAACCAGCGTATTAATGGTGCAGGTTCGCGGACGTGGCTGTAATCAGGCAGCAAATGAAAACCCAGGTAAGGTGCAAAAATAACCGCGGCAAACCAGGAAATCATTAATGAAATGGCCGACACTTGAAAAATAGAACGTGTGTACTCGCCGGCGGAAGAGGCCGCCGTCGCAATCGGCAAAAATCCGGCAACGGTGACCAGTGTGCCGGTCAGCATGGGCATGGCGGTGGTGGTGAAGGCGAAGGACGCCGATTTTAACCGATCCCAGCCTTGTTCCATTTTCGATGACATCATTTCCACGGCAATAATGGCGTCGTCAACCAGCAAGCCCAAGGCCAGAATGAGTGTTCCCAGGGAAATCTTATGCAAGCCGATGTCATTCAACTGCATACACAAGAATGTGCCTGCCAACACCAGCGGAATCGAAATAGCGACCACAATACCGCTGCGTAATCCCAGCGACAACAAACTCACGGCTAGTACAATGATTAATGCCTCTATTAATGATTGTACAAAGTCGTTAATGGAGTTGGCGACGATCTTGGCTTGCAGTGTAACAGGTGTTAGTTTCAGGCCGACCAGCAAACGCTGTTGAATACGGCTGACGGCGGCATCCAGGTCGCGGCCAAGCGCAATCACATCGCCGCCTGTTTTCATACTGACGCCAAGCAACAAGGCGGACTGGCCGTTAACGCGGACGCGCTCGCTGGGCGGGTCGTCGTAACCACGGTATACACGCGCAATATCGCCCAGCCGGAAATCCCGGTTGTTGGCGCGCAGCCTTAATTCGCTCAGTTCCTCAACGCTTTGCAGCCGTCCGGAAATGGCAATGCGGATGCGTTCGTCGCCGGTATCGAAAGCGCCGCTGCGAGTCATGACGTTTTGCGCCTGAATGGTTTCGATTAATTCATTAACGCTCAGACCAATGGCGACCAGTTTGGTGTTGGATAATTCAACAAACAGGCGCTGCGGCTGCTCGCCAAAAAAGATGACTTTTTCGACATCCTTTACTTGCAATAACTCGTCGCGGATTATTTCGGCCTGTTTTTTGAGTGCGGCGTTATCAAAGCCGTCACCCGTTAAGGCGTACATGCTGCCGTAGACGTCGCTGAATTCGTCGTTGAATGTTAAACTTTCCAGGTCTTGCGGCAGGGTATGACGGATGTCGCTGATTTTTTTACGGACTTCATACCAGATGTCGGGGACTTCTTCGGAAAAGGTATCGTCTTTCACCGTCAAGAAAATCATCGATTCGCCGGGGCGCGAAAAACTTCGGAGCGTATCCAAATGCGGCACTTCCTGAAGTTTTTTTTCCAATTTGTCGGTAACTTGCTGTTCAATTTCCTGCGCGCCCGCGCCCGGCCAGGTGGCTCTGACCAGCATGACTTTGAATGTAAAGGGCGGATCTTCCGATTGACCTAACCGGGTATAGGCCATCGCACCCGCAATCATTAATACCAGCATCAGATACAACACAAAAGCCTGATGTTGTAGCGCCCAAACCGATAAATTAAAACGGTTATCGCCGATTGGCTCGCTCATGGCGTTTCGGCCGGTACCGGCGTTACCGGTTGATCTTTAATTAACGTATGCACTCCGGCAATGGCGATTTTTTCGCCACTGGTTAGGCCGTCGGTGATAAGTACGCCGTTCTCGGTAAAAGAACCCGCGCTGACGGTGCGAGGCTCCGCTTTGTTCTGCTGGTCGATAATCCAGACGGTTTTTGTGCCGTTGATTTCGGTTAATGCGGAATTCGGTATAAGAATGCCGACGTTTTCAGACTCGTCTGTTGCCGTTAATTTAACTTTGGCTGTCATGCCCAGTTTTAAACCGGTATCCGCTTGGGTAACGGTGATGCGCGTATTAAAGGTGCGCGTACTCGCGTCGGCCGCGGGCGAAATTTCACGGATGACGCCGGGGTAAATAACGTGGTTTTCAGCCCAAAGTTTAATCGCCACCTTATCATTAACGCGGACAGAGGAAATCTGCGATTCCGGCACGGCAACCAGGATGTCGATATGGCCGGTATCGGCAATTTGAGCGATAGATTCTCCTGCTTCAACCACTTGCCCCGGTTCGGCGCGGATTGCGGTAATTACGCCGTCGCGGTCTGCGTTCAGATCAGTATAATGCGCCTGATTGATAGCGACATCCGCCCGCGCCCTGGCTTCTTTTAAGCGGGCGTTGGCGTTCGCCAGTTCGGCTTCTTTGGTGTCCAACGCCGTGCGCGAGACGAAATTTTTCTTGGCTAGATTCCGGTAGCGCGTTGCTTCCGCAAACGCCAGTGTCTGGCTGGCTTCTGTGGATTTTACTTCCGCCAGCGCCGCCGCCGCGCTGAGCTGCGTATCTGCCGGATCCAATCGGGCTAAAAGCTGTCCTTTCTTGACCAGCGAACCGGTTTCCACTTTGCGTTCGATAATTTTTCCGTTAATACGAAAGCTTTGCACGGATTCATAGCGAGGGCGCACTTCGCCCACTAAAACTCTGTTATTAATGTCCGATGTTGAGGTTACCACCATAACCAACGCAGGGCGGGGCGGGGGCGGCGACGGTTGCTGCCGGTCGCAGCCGGTAAAGATCACGGCCGTGGCTAAACCCCAAATGAGGTATTGTTTTGCCAATGCATGTAAGTTATTAATGCGCATCGGGATTGCGGAGTACGCCTTGTAAAATGGCGGATTGCATGTGCTCGATGCGTGTTTCCAGGTTTTTCCAATTAATCCAGGGTTCATGTCCCAGCGCAATCTCCAGCGAGCAGACGCCGTGAATCCCGGCCCACAGCGTTTGCGCGATTAATTCGAAGTCGTCCAGTTCCGGCTTAAACAAGCCGGCGTCGAATGCGTTCTGCACGACTGTTTTCAACTGGACATAGGCATCTTGTTCGGTATTGCCTTGCTGGATTTGGGTGATATCCTGATTGCAGGGCGCGCGCGGCGTCATGAACATCAGCCGGTAATGGTTGGGATGATGCAGGGCAAAGCGGGCGTAACCCATCATTAATGCATCAATCCGGGCTTTCGGATCCGGCAATTGCATGATTTCACGCAAACCGCTGGCAAGCGCCAGAAAGTCTTCATCGCAAACCGCTTGCAGCAAAGCGTCTTTATCGGCAAAGTAATGGTATAAGGTCGTGGCTGAGTAATTGATTTGCTTAGCGATTTGCCGCATCGTGACGGCTTCTATGCCGCGTTCCACAAATAATGTGCGCGCCGCATCCAGAATCTGGCTGCGCAGTTGTTCGCGGTCTTCGGGTGATTTTAGCTTGGGCGGCATGGCTTTTCAAATAAGTTAACGATGTTAATGTAACACTGTTAACTAAAAATATAAAGTATTTTCCAGGCGGAAACGATTTATTAATGCTAACTTTTTATAAAAAGAGCAATTATTAAAACTTTCGGTTTTTTAACCGGTTGAAGTGATTGGATGTAGAATATTATTAATAAAATATCAGTTACTTCATTAATGAGTACAAGCGATCCCTATTTTGTTAATAAACGGTTTTTAAGGGACAGAATCAGCCGTTTTTTACCTAACTCGCAAGCCTATTCGCTGGCCGTCATTCTGCTAGTCAGTTTCTTATTAATCTATTTTCTGTCCGATTTATTAAAGCCTGTCTATGTGGCGGTGGTGCTCGCTTATTTTTTGGAAGGTATTGTTGAAGAGGTCGAAAAACGCGGCTCGCCCCGCTTGTTAGCCGTTTGCGCCGTCTTCTCGTTATTTATGGCGGCTTTTATTTACCTGTTGTTTTATTTGATGCCGATCATTACACAACAAGCGGTCGAATTGGTGCAGCATATTCCCGCTTTCATCAGCCACGTGCAAACGCAGATTATGAAACTGCCGGAAATGTACCCGCAAATTATCAGCGAAAGCAAAATTCAGGAATTCATGTTCACCGTCCAAAAAGAATTATTGGTGTACGGACAGAACGTACTAAGCCTTTCCGCCGCGTCTGTGGTCGGTGTAGTCAGCGCGCTGGTGTACTTGTTTTTAGTGCCGATGATGGTGTTTTTCTTCCTGAAAGATAAAAACGTCTTGGTGAACTGGGTAGTCCAGTATTTGCCCAACGACCGACATTTGAGCGTTAGGGTATGGGAAGAAATTGAAATCCAGATTGCCAATTACGTGCGCGGCAAGTTTGCCGAAGTCTTTATCCTGTGGGTAATCAGTTACATTACTTATCAGACGATGGGGCTTAACTACGCCATGTTGCTGTCGGTATTAATGGGGTTGTCGGTCATTATTCCGTATATCGGCGCAACGTTGGTGACGTTTCCGGTGCTACTGGTGGCCTACTTTCAGTGGGGTTTAAGTGACGATCATTTCATGTACGTTTGTATTGCTTATTCGGTGATACAGGCTCTGGACGGCGTGGTACTGGTGCCGGTTTTGTTCTCGGAGGCTGTTAATCTACACGCTATTGCCATCATCATCGCTATTCTGTTTTTCGGCGGGCTATGGGGATTTTGGGGCGTATTTCTGGCGATTCCGTTGGCGACTGTCGTTAAAGCTGTGTTGACCGCCTGGCCGCAGATTGATGGGCATGCAGTTTGATATGCATTATTGATAATGCTTTACTTCCGCCAAAACTCCGGTACAAACAAGATAATTATTGAAAATATTTGCACCCGTCCCAGGATCATCGCAAAGGCGCAAATCGTGGTTTGCACATCGCTCAAGCTGGCGTAGTTGCTGGCGGGGCCGACTTGGTTCAAGCCCGGACCCGCATTGTTAAAGCTGGCAAGGGCGGCGGAAACAGCGGTAACAAAATCAAGTCCGGTGAAGATTAATGCGAATACCAGTGTCACTGCGCACATGAAATAAAGAAAAATGAACCCAGTGACGGAGGTGACGATGTTGTTGTTGATAATCTGGTCACCGATGCGCAGGGGTTTGAGGGCGCTTGGGTGGATAAACTTGAACAATTCCAGCCGGGTTTGTTTAAGCAGGATGATGGTGCGAATCATGCGGATGCCGCCCCCGGTCGATCCGGAAGAGGCGGTCAAACAGCTTAAGAACAACATCCACATCGGCACAAAGATGGGCCATTGGCCGTAGTCTTGCGACATATAACCACAGGTTGTTGCGAAGGTGATGAGGTTGAATGATGCGTGGCGCAGGGAGGTCAGGTAATCAGGGTACGTGCCGGCACTGGTTAGTACATAAGCAGTAGCCAGGCAACTGCAACCTAATAATGCCAATATCCCCCTGAATTCCATATCTTCTAGGTATGGGCGTATCGTGATTTTCTTGATGGCCACATAATGGCTGGCAAAGTTAATGGCCGCAATAAGCTGAAACAATGTGAGAACTACTTCTATAGGCACTGAATTAAAATAACTAATGCTGGCATCATGGGTAGAGAAGCCGCCAAGGCACATGGCGGAGAAGGCATGGCAGACGGCATCAAACCAGTCCATGCCTGCCAGTTTAAGGGACAGGATGCAGGTCAAGGTGATAGCGGCATACACCAACCACAGCGCCTTGGCTGTCTGCGCGATACGTGGCGGCAAATCGGATTCTTTGACGGTGCCTGGCGCTTCAGCCATGTAGAGTTGCATGCCACCGATACCCAAAACGGGCAGAACGGCGACGGCTAAAATAATGATACCCATTCCCCCCAACCAATTTAATTCATGCCGCCAGAGGTTGATAGACATGGGAAAGGTGTCGATTCCGCTGAATATCGTCGCGCCGGTCGTAGTCAGTCCGGAAACGCATTCAAAATAAGCATCCACAAAACTGAGGGAAGGAAAATATAACTGAAGCGGAATTGTGCAAACTACGGGTGTGACCGACCAAGCAATCGCAACGAGCAAAAAACCGGTTTGCCGGGTGACTTTTTTCCGCGCGCGTAAGGTCGGGAAAAACAACAATGCGCCGATTAAAAATGTCAGCGCCGTGCCGTTAAGAAAAGCTTCGGTTGCGCCGTCATGCGCGATTAATGATGTCAGAAAACTGGTTGCCATCAAGCCGCTACAGCCCATCGTAATCAGGCCAAAGATGTGAACAATGGTCAGGAACGCACTCATGGATTACGATCTAAGACAGGGCAGGTGGCATGAATAAATGCGCCGATACGGCACATATGTTGGCCGGATGTCGTGCTTAAATTCATAAGGTAACCCTTGATTAATCAGATGATTAACGATCATTTTGCCAGCGTCTGAAAGTTTTTCTCAATGGAGGTCACCAGTTTCTTTTCCATCGCAAACATGACCACATGGTCGTTCTCTTCAAAGATCGTATCATGGTGTATTTCGATGACTTCGTTATTGCGGATTAATGCTCCTAACACGATGCCGGACGGAAAATGAATGGCGTCCACCCGTTTACCGACGACTGAATGTTGCGGATCGCCGGCATGGGCAATCGCTTCGATGGCTTCGGCGGAGCCGCCGCACAGCGAGCTGACCTGGGCGACATCGCCTTTTCTGAGATACTTGAGGATACTGCCGAGCGTTTCCTGGTTGGGCAGTACCGCGACATCGATACCCGTGCCGGGCAGTAGTTTGCTATAGCTGATATGGTTTAACAAACAGATGGTTTTACGTGCGCCAAGACTTTTCGCCAGCGCTGCGGAAATAATATTAACCCCGTCGTTATTGGTAATGGCGCAGAACAAGTCGGCGCTATCGACCGATTCATCCAACAGCAGGGTTTCATCCGCGCAATCGCCATGCAAGACGACGGTTTTGTGCAGTTCATTGGAGATTTTATGCGCGCGGGCCGGATCTCTTTCAATAATTTTAACCTGATGATCGTTTTCCAGCGCCAAGCCCAGTCGCTTGCCGATGTGGCCGCCGCCCGCAATGATGATTCGCTTGATCGGCGCTTCCAGCCGGTGCAGTTCTTTCAGAACCCGGCGGACTTCATCGCGCGGCGCGACAAAAAAGACTTCGTCGCCGGTTTCAATGATGGCTTGACCATTAACCAGCAGCGGTTTGCCCTGACGGAAAATAGCGACGACGCGGATTTTGCCATTAGCCAGACGTTCGCTTAAGGTTTTGATTTTTTTGCCTGTTAAGAAGCCATGTTCGGTTACTTTGACGGAAAACAAGCGCACCCGCCCGTCGGCAAAATCGGAAATATGCAGTACACCGGGAAAATCGATCAAGTTGCGGATGGCCTGCATGACGATCATTTCCGGGCTGATGACGTGATCGATGGGAATCCCGCCGGCTCGGAATAAATGCGGGTTTTTAAAATAATCGATCGCCCTGACCCTGGCGATGGTTTTCGGGCGTTTGTATAAGGAATTAATGATGAGGCAGGCCAGCATATTGGTTTCGTCGCTGTCGGTAACAGCGATTACAATATCGGTATCGTCGATACCGGCCTGTTCCAACACGCTGGGATGGGCGGCATTTCCGGCCACGGTGGCAATGTCGAAACGTTCTTTCAGGGCATCGAGCAGCGCCGATTTGTGGTCGACAACCATGATGTCGTTTTCTTCGCTGGCTAAGGCAGCGGCGACAGCGGAACCGGTAACCCCGGCGCCAAGAATGAGAATTTTCATTAATGCTTATTCATCACCAAAAAATGGGTGGCGTATTTTACTGGTTTTGCTCAAGAAATACCATGTTCACAACAGATTTATACGGTTATTTCCATGGTAATTCCATTAATAACTGTAGTTTGTTCGCTATTAATGGTCTTGCAATCGTTTGGGCGACAGCCTGAATCGCAATTATGAGGGTTGTAACATTAACCAGGTCTGAATCTGCTCGATGGCTTGCCGCGTGAGATCGGCAAAAGCATTAACTGCGCCGTTGGTGTCGGCGGTGGCGCAAGCCCGGCGCAGCTTAAATTCCTTTTTGCTGCTACGCGCGCTTTTTTCGTTCGGCACGGTGGTTACAGTAAAGTGCATGACCACTTTGGCGCTCGTCGGCGTGTCGAATTGTTGTTCGAAAACAGTAAGTTCGATCATTAACGGGGTTTGCCACTGACGGCGGCTGTTTTTGAGGAGCTGTTCAAACAGCTCGGGCGGGGATGCAATCCAGCGGTCCATGGCGTACGAGCGTACTTGCGTAGGAGCGGAGAACAGAAAACGATAACGGATGCGGCTGTCTTCGAGCCATTTTGGCGACTCAACCGTGACCGGCGGGGTGTTGTCGGTTTGGGTGACGGTTTCCGTTATCCCGTTATCGCTGTTGGCATAGCCCAGATCGTGCAAGGCAGAAGCCTTCGGCCGGATGCTGCAGGCGCTGACGGCAACAAACAGCAGACACAGGATGAAAATGGAAAAGTTGGTTAGTTTCATTCGGGCGCCTCGTAACCCGACTCGCCAGGGCCGGGCGTTTGTTGTTCCGGTCCCAACAGGACCGATTGCGGACTGTTTTCCAATGTATTGGTGATGCGTTTGACTTGTTCTGTGGTGGTTTGCAATTCCGTTAATAAGCGGTTTACTTTGGGAATTGTGGTCTGCACCAGCTGATTTCCGGCACGGTTGCCCGTTTCGGCAACGGTGCCGACTTTATTGCTCAGCGTTTTAGCTTCCTTGCTGAGTTCGTGCAAATCTTTCGCCACGGAATCGATCTGTTTGAGGGTAGCACGCGCATCGGAGGTTAACGCAGGAATGCCGGTTAAGGCTTTATCCACGCTTTTTTCCAGACTTGATAATTTGCCGCTCAAGGTTCTCAGGTTGGCTAAAATGTCGACGATGGATTTTTCGTTTTCCTCATTCAATAAACTGCTCAGCCGATTCATTAAATGATCGGCTTTTCTTAAAAGTTCATCGCCCGAATCCAGCAATTTATCGGTCAGTGACGGCGTTAACGGTATGCGGTTGGCAATCGCTTCGCTGTCTGGCTGGATTCTATCGGGAATCTTGCCGGAATCGCGCAATTCCAATTGCGTCAGCCCGGTGACGCCTTTCAGTTGCAGAGTGGCGTACACGCCTTTGGTGAAGACGATGTCTTTGTCGACTTCTATCTTGATCAAGATGTCACCGGCATTTTTCGGATCGAAGTGGATGGTCAACACTTTGCCGACGGCAATCCCGCGGTAAAACACAGTCGATTCGGGATTTAGCCCGGACACCGATGCTTGAGTGGAAACATAATAAATATCCCGTTCGCGTTCCAGGTTGCCAAGCCAGTAGACGATACTGGTGGTTGCTGTGATTAATAAGACCACAAACAGGCCGGATAAAAGTGCGCGGTTATTTCTACCCATGCCGTTGCTCCGGATGGTACTGAAACACACGCTGCGCGCGCTGATTGTGGAAAAACCGTTGCACAAACGGATGCGGGTTATTCATAACGTCTGGTAAATTGCCAAAGGCGACAAGCTGTTGATCGGCCAGAACGGCGATTTTTGTACATAAATCACGGAGAATGTCTAAGTCATGGGTCACCAATATTACCGTAAAATGGAGTTCACGGTGCAGTCCGGATAATAAATCGACAAAATCCTGGCTGGAAATCGGATCCAGACCCGAAGTCGGTTCGTCAAGTAATAATAATTTAGGTTCCATGATTAAGGTGCGGGCCAGGGCGACGCGTTTAGTCATACCGCCCGACAAATCCGCTGGTTTCAGCCAGGCATCACGGGCGGATAAACCGACATTCTGTAACATCATAAACACCAGTCGGCTAAGCAGTTCTTCATCATTAATGCCTTGTTCGCGTAGCGGAAAAGCAATATTTTCAAAGACATTCAATACGCTGAACAGAGCGCCTTTCTGGAACAGAACGCCGGATTGATTGCGTAAACGCCGCCCTTGACCGGGCGACTGCTTGCGGAGCGATTGACCCATGACCACAATGTCGCCTTTGCTGGGTTCCTGTAACCCGATGATCTCACGCAGTAACACTGTTTTACCGCAGCCGGATGCGCCGACCAGCCCTAAAATTTCGCCTTGCGCCAGACTCAGATTAATGTCTTTATGAACCACTTTGTCGCCAAAGCTGGTATAGATATGCTCCAAACGGACGGCTTCTGCATTGCTCATGGCATACCAACGTCCATAAACAGGATGGCGAATAAGGCGTCCACCATGATAACCACGGTGATGGCCGCGACGACGGAGTTGGTCGTTTCATTCCCTAAACTTTCTGTGTTGGGTTTGATGCGGAAACCGAAATAGCAGGCGATCAGGGCAATCATTAATCCGAATACCGCGCTTTTACCCAGACCGATGTACAAATTCATGACCGGTACGACATCGGGCAACTTGAGAAAAAATTGTTGATAACTGATATCTAACGTATTTTCCGCCGAAAACATGCCTCCGAATAATGCCATGGCGCTGGTCCAAACACTCAATAAGGGCATGGTTAACGACAAGGCGGCGACTTTCGGCAACACCAGCCGTAAGGAGTGTGAAATACCCATGGCGGATAACGCATCCAGCTCTTCGGTGACGCGCATAATGCCGATTTGCGCCGTCATGGCGGAACCGGAACGGCCGGCGACGAGGATGGCCGCCAGCAAGGGTCCCAGTTCCCTGATTACGCTGATGCCCAAGATGTCGATGATATAAATTTCCGCGCCGAACAATTTCAGTTGCAAGGCGGACAGATAACTGAGTACGATGCCGATTAAAAAACCCACCAGAGAGGTAATACCCAACGCCCTGACGCCGGCTTCGTAAGTAGTGACGGAGATCTCGGCCCACGGTATATCGCCCGGATGCCTGAGCAAATAGCCGGTATCCAGCAGCAACTGCCCGAGCATGGTGATGAAGCTGATCAGCTGCGCAAAGATGTCATTCGCGATTTTTTCAAAGTGATTAATTGTTTTATCGAAAGAAAAACCGGTATCGCCAGTTGCTGGCATAGCTTGACTTTGCCATTTATTTATCAACCGCAAGTGCTTCGGTTTGATATCAAGTTGTGTCGGCAGGGTTTGCCGCCATGCCCGCCACAGCATTAATGCGGTAATGTTGTCGAGCACATTAATCTGCCGTAAATCCCAACTGTTTTGGCTGTTTTCGGCTGCCTGATTGAGTTTATGCTGTAGTGCGGGTTGAATCGCCACGTTGCTCAAAGTCCAATCGCCGGATAAATGCACAGAACACTGACGGCCTTCCTGCTTTATTTCAAAGTCGGCTTGAGATTTCGGGTTATGGTCGGATCGAATCATCTGCTACAGACACAGCCTAAAAGGGAAAGTTTAGCTTAATCGGCGTTAATCCTAATCATTAATACAATCCTGCACAATTTAACTCATGATGATTGGTGAACGAACAGAATAAACCGAGGGGTACTAAGGTTAAGGTATTAATCGGTTATGTGTCCAATTCATAGTCCAGGATAAGTCTTTGCAATATCACGTGCAATGGTTTGATCTTGCCCGGAATTCACGGACACTCCACTAAGCGACTTTTTGGGCTTCAAACGCTTCTGGGCTGAGATAGCCCAGTCTTGAATGGAGCCGTTTGCGATTGTAATACACTTCGATATATTCGAACACCTGATGCTTGGCATCGGAACGAGTCTTAAAGCGTTCGCCATGAATAGCTTCGACCTTGAAGCTGTGGTTCCGGCTTTCCATGGCG
>VGVA01000002.1 GCA_016874115.1 Gammaproteobacteria bacterium | reverse complement strand
GTCGAGTGATACGTTTTCCAGGCAAGAGTGAGTTCCCCATAAAAGTGAAAATCACTGTTTTCCTTGGTATCGGTCAACCGGTCAAGATAGTTGTCGTCAAACCGGACAGGCTAATTGTCGCCGAACATTACGCTTACCCAATATGCGGCTTTGGTGCAATTAGACATAGGACAGAGCGTCACGCTTAAAGAAGGCGATAGTTTTAAAATAGGATCAAGTGGCGTTTACGAAATTAAATTTCGGCGGTCATATTGAAGTACCGCCGACAAGGGATCAAGTGGCGTTTACGAAATTAAATTTACTGATAAGGTGATGAAAAGATAAAATTATTATTTTTTATGGCGGTTGGGTTGATGGGCTGTTCAGCGTAGACAGTTAAAGGCGTTGGCGCGGCTGCATTAGGGCTTGCATCAATAGCGATTTCCCCGATGTCTGGGCTTGGTAATGTTGATGTTGATAGGGCTTACGATTCATTTAGTGCGGCTGAATATGTGGCAGGCGCGATCCCGACGCAGGAAAGCAAGCCAAAGACAGTGGATGAGTTTGGGGACGAGCTAGACCCGCTTAATTGGAAGCCAGGGACAAGATAAATGAAATCAACTTAACAAGCCCGCTTAACGGCGGGTTTTTTTTGTGCCGAACTAGGGGCAGCACCGATTTAAAAGGGGTAACATTGGGGGTAACAATAAAATTTATAAATACAAAATCCTTGATATATAAGCCTTGCAGAGCATGATTCAATAGAGGTTATGGCTCCATGCTATATTAAGGGTTTGTGATTTTATTGATTGTAATGATAAATAATTGAATAATCTTGTTATTAATATTATAATCACGTGTTCTTTGGGTTAGTCTGATACAGGTCAGTAGTTCAATTGGTAGAATGGCGGTCTCCAAAACCGTTGGTTGGGGGTTCGAGACCCTCCTGGCCTGCCACCCAGACAGCCAAATAATTTGTCCACAATCATCATTAATAATTCATGAGTACACAAGCGGAAGCGCAAACCCCGGTTTTTGATATTGTTAAATATGTATTCTCGGCATTGCTCGGGATTGCAGCAGTTTTCGCTTTTTATTATTTTTCTGAACTGCCGCTGTTGTATCGTGTTATCGGTTTGCTAGTCGCTGCGATTGTGGTTTTCGGCTTAATGCTGACGACGCAATTGGGGCGAGATACGTGGGCGTTTTTTCTCGAATCCAAGCAGGAAGTCAGAAAAGTCGTATGGCCTACGCGCGACGAAACCACCCGCACCACCATGCTGGTATTTGCTATGGTGTTTACCGTTGGCTTGATACTGTGGTTGCTGGATATGGTTTTATTCAAGGGTGTGCAGCTTTTGACAGGACAAGGCGGGTAAGACAATGGCGTTGCGTTGGTATGTGGTTCACGCCTACTCGAATTTTGAGGCAAAAGTAAAGCAGTCGCTTGAAGAAAGAATAGAGCGAGAAGGATTGGGTGTCATGTTCGGCAAAATCCTGATCCCGACAGAAGAAGTTGTGGAAATGCGCATGGGGCAGCAACGCAAAAGCGAGCGGAAATTTTTTCCCGGCTATGTGTTGGTGCAAATGGAGTTGACCGATGAAACATGGCATTTGGTAAAAGACACCCCGAAAGTGCTTGGTTTTATCGGCGGCACCTCCGATAAACCGGCGCCGATCTCTGAAAAAGAAGCCAGGGCCATTCTCAATAGAGTCGAGGAAGGTGTTAATAAGCCGAGACCGAAAATCTTATTTGAAGCGGGCGAAGTGGTGCGTGTGATCGATGGTCCGTTTAAAGATTTTAATGGCGTAGTCGAAGAAATTAACTACGAAAAAAACAAGCTGAAAATTTCTGTGCTTATCTTTGGCCGCTCAACTGCCGTTGAATTGGCTTTTGGGCAAGTGGAAAAAATTTAAGTTATTAGTCAAATAATTAATAACTAAAGTAGTAGGTCCCTATCTTGTTAAGGTAGGGATTTTTGTGTCTAAGGGGAGCTGAAAGGCGTTTGCACCCATACTGGAGAAACTTATGGCAAAAAAAATCGCTGCATACATTAAGTTGCAGGTTAAGGCCGGTGAGGCCAATCCCAGTCCGCCTGTCGGTCCGGCTCTCGGTCAGCGCGGCGTTAATATCATGGAATTTTGTAAAGCATTCAACGCAAAAACGCAAGATGTGGAAAAAGGCTTGCCTTTGCCGGTTGTAATTACGGTATACACCGATAAAAGCTTTACCTTTATCACCAAAACACCGCCCGCCAGCATATTGCTTAAGAAAGCAATCGGTTTAAAAAGCGGCAGCAGCAATCCTAATACCAAAAAAGTAGGCAAAGTTACCGTTGCGCAATTGGAAGAAATCGCCAAAACCAAAATGCCCGATCTTAATGCAGCCAGTTTAGAGGCGGCGGTAAAAACTATTGCGGGCAGCGCCCGTAGCATGGGCTTGGATGTGGAGGGATTGTAATGGCTAAGTTGACAAAAAAAGCAACATTAATCCGGTCTAAAGTTGACCGTAACAAACAATATCAAGTAGCTGAGGCGGTCCAGTTATTAAAAGAATTCGCCACGCCGAAATTTGTTGAAGCCATCGATGTCAGTGTAAATTTGGGCGTAGATCCGCGTAAATCCGATCAGAACGTCCGTGGCGCTACCGTTTTGCCTCATGGTACCGGTAAAACGGTGCGGGTTGCCGTGTTTACTCAAGGTCCTAATGTCGAAGCCGCGAAAGCTGCCGGCGCCGATATCGTAGGCATGGATGATTTAGGGGATGCCGTCAAAAAAGGCGAAATGAATTTTGATGTTGTAATCGCCTCACCGGATGCTATGCGTGTCGTCGGTCAATTGGGTCAAATACTGGGTCCCAGAGGATTAATGCCCAATCCGAAAGTAGGTACCGTGACGGCAGATGTGGCGACGGCTGTGAAAAACGCCAAATCCGGGCAGGTGCGCTACCGTACCGACAAGGCTGGCATTATTCATTGTACTTTAGGCAAAATTACTTTCGATGTCGATGCTATCCAATGCAATCTTGAAGCATTAATTGCCGATTTGAAAAAAGCGAAGCCGACGGCGGCGAAGGGCGCATACATTAAAAGAATAACACTTTCTTCAACCATGGGCCCCGGTCTTAGCCTAGATCTGACTGGACTGGCAGGTTAAAGAAGAAACGAACTTTGGGTTACCGCTTGGTCGGTAGCCGTCAAAGACCGCAGGTGCCGGAAGGCTTAATATGTCCTGCGCAGACGGTATTCAGAACTTTTAAGTCTGGCGCCGTACTAGGGGTATCCGTCAGGATATGATTAATAACACTGATGTTCAGAGAATAACGGAGGTTATTTGTGGCATTAACTTTAGGGGCTAAAAAAGAGGTCGTCGAAGAAGTATCCAAGTACGCCGCTACTGCCCATTCTGCCGTTGCAGCTGAATACCGCGGACTGACAGTTTCACAGCTTACAGAGCTTCGTAAAACCGCCAGGGAAACCGGTGTTTATTTGCGCGTGGTAAAAAACACACTGGCTAAACGAGCGGTTGCCGGAACCGAATTCGAATGTATGCAGGATGGTCTGGTAGGCCCGCTCTTGCTGGCGTTCTCAATGGAAGATCCGGGGTCGGCAGCGCGTTTGATTAATGATTTCGCCAAGACCAATGACAAGCTGATTGCTAAAGTGGTTGCCATCGGCGGCCAATCTTACGGCGGATCGGAATTGGCGCGATTGGCGCGATTGCCGACTCGCGATCAAGGTATCAGTCTGTTGATGTCTGTCATGAAAGCACCGGTCGAAAAATTGGCGCGTACATTGGCTGCGGTCAGAGATCAAAAAGAAGCTGCATAAGCGGCAATTTTATAACCAGTTAATACAAAGATTTTTGAGGAAAAATAATGGCAATCGGAAAAGAAGAAATCCTGGAAGCAGTCGCTGGTATGACTGTCATGGAAATTGTAGATTTAATTTCAGCATTTGAAGAAAAATTCGGCGTCTCTGCGGCAACGGTTGCAGTGGCTGTGCCGGCTGCTGGCGGTGCAGCTGCGGAGGTTGAAGAACAAACCGAGTTTAATGTCATCATGACCGGTTTCGGCGACAACAAAGTTGCTGTTATTAAAGCGGTTCGCACCATTACCGGTTTGGGATTAAAAGAAGCCAAAGACGCCGTGGAAGGTGTGCCGACCACGCTGAAAGAAGGTGTTTCCAAAGCGGAAGCCGAAGACATTAAAAAGCAACTGCTGGAGGCAGGCGCAACTGTCGATATTAAATAAAGGCCTAATGCGGCACGGTTATTATAACCATTAATATCAAAAAGACGGTCGGTGGCGAAAGCCACCGGCCTTTTGCTGCTTGTATGAATACAGTCGGCAAAAATCATTAATAGCAAAAAGGTTTGGAAGCATTATGTCCTACTCTTTTACAGAAAAAAAGCGCATCCGTAATAATTTTGGGAAAAGTACCGAGGTATTGGAGGTACCCTATCTGCTGGCTACCCAGCTCAACTCCTATGCTGAATTTTTGCAGGCCGAAATCGAGTCTGCGCAACGGGCTGATAAAGGCTTGCACGCTGCTTTCAGCAGTGTATTCCCTATCGAAAGCCACTCCGGTTATGCGGCTTTAGAGTACATCAGCTACCGGTTAGGCGAGCCGACTTTTGATGTAAGAGAGTGCCAGCAACGCGGCGCGACGTTTGCAGCCCCTCTGCGCGTGTTAGTGCGATTGGTGATTTATGATAAAGAATCGCCGGTTACCGCCAAAGTTGTAAAGGACATCCGCGAGCAGGAAGTGTTCATGGGTGAATTGCCTTTAATGACTGAGAACGGCACCTTTGTTATTAATGGCACCGAGCGTGTAGTGGTATCTCAGTTACACCGTTCTCCGGGTGTGTTCTTCGATCACGACAAAGGCAAAACCCACTCATCCGGCAAGTTGCTGTTCAATGCGCGTGTTATTCCTTACAGGGGATCCTGGCTGGATTTCGAATTTGATCACAAAGATTGCGTCTATTTCCGGATAGACCGCCGCCGGAAAATTCCGGCGACCATTCTGCTCAGAGTGCTGGGTTACGATAACGAAGAAATGATCAAAATTTTCTTCGATACCAATCATTTCACAATAACGGCTGAAAAATGCATGTTTCATATTATTCCGGACCGGATGCGTGGTGAAATTGCGGCATTTGATATTAAGGCAGCGGACGGAAAAGTGCTGGTCGAAGAAGGTCGTCGTATTACCGCCAAACACATTCGTGAAATGGAAAAACATGGGCTTACCGAGGTTGAAGTCCCCAAAGAATATTTAATCGGCAAAATCATTGGCCACAATCTAATCGATCCCAATACGGGCGAAATTGTGGCAAAAGTGAATGATGAACTGACCGAATCCATATTGGATCGCTGTGTAGAGTGCGGCATTACCGAAATCAATACCTTGTTTGTTAATGATCTGGATAACGGGCCTTACATCTCCAATGCCATGCGTCTGGATCCGACTACCAATACCCTGGAGGCTTTGGTAGAAATCTATCGGATGATGCGTCCTGGCGAACCGCCGACCAAAGAATCAGCGGAAAACTTGTTCCAAAATCTGTTTTTTACCGACGAAAGATACGACCTGTCTACCGTCGGCAGAATGAAATTCAACCGGCGCTTAGGACGGCAGGAAATCACCGGAACCGGCACTTTGACCAATGACGATATTATTGATGTATTAAAGGAGTTAATTAATATCCGCAACGGCGACGGCAATGTCGATGATATCGATCACTTAGGTAACCGCCGGGTGCGTTCTGTTGGGGAAATGATAGAGAATCAGTTCCGTGTCGGTTTGGTGAGAGTCGAGCGGGCGGTCAAAGAGCGGCTTACTCTAGCCGATTCCGAAGGCTTGATGCCGCAGGAAATTATTAATGCGAAGCCGGTTTCCGCAGCAGTCAAAGAATTTTTCGGTTCCAGCCAGTTATCGCAATTCATGGATCAGAGCAATCCATTGTCGCAAGTTACGCACAAGCGTCGCGTTTCTGCGCTGGGTCCTGGCGGTTTGGCGAGAGAGCGCGCCGGATTCGAGGTGCGTGACGTGCATGCGACTCACTACGGGCGGGTGTGTCCAATCGAAACGCCGGAAGGTCCGAATATCGGATTAATAAACTCATTATCCGTATACGCCAGAACCAACAGTTACGGCTTCTTGGAAACACCTTACCGCAAGGTTGTCGCCGGACAGGTAACGGATCAGGTTGATTATCTATCGGCCATTGAAGAAGGCGAATTCGTTATCGCCCAGGCCAGTGTGCCGGTTGATAAGGATGGCAAATTAAAAGAAGGTTTGGTGTCATGCCGGTATAAAGACGAATTTACCCTGGCAATGTCCGATACCGTACAGTATATGGACGTGTCGTCAAAACAAATCGTCTCGGTTGCGGCGTCCATTATTCCTTTCCTTGAACATGATGACGCTAACCGGGCGTTAATGGGTTCCAACATGCAGCGGCAGGCAGTGCCGACATTGCGCTCGGAAAAGCCGTTGGTAGGTACCGGCATGGAAAGAGCTGTCGCCAAGGACTCCGGCGTAACGGTTGTGGCGCAACGCGGCGGACGGATTGAAGCGGTGGATGCGGCGCGAATTGTGGTGCGCGTAAACGATACGGAGACAGAAACGGGAACTCCAGGTGTGGATATTTATAACCTGACCAAATATACCCGATCGAACCAAAATACCTGTATTAATCAAAAACCGCTGGTGAAAAAAGGCGACATCGTTAATGCCGGCGATATATTGGCAGACGGTCCATCGACGGATATGGGTGAGTTGGCTTTAGGCCAAAATATGCTGGTGGCGTTTATGCCGTGGAATGGTTATAACTTCGAAGACTCCATCCTGGTGTCTGAACGTGTAGTCCGCGACGACCGCTTTACGTCGATTCATATCGAAGAAAAAACCTGTGTCGCCCGCGACACCAAACACAGCCCAGAGGAAATTACCGCTGATATTCCGAATGTCAGCGAAGAGGCTTTGTCCAAATTGGATGAATCCGGCATCGTTTATGTCGGCGCCGAAGTTAAGGGCGGCGATATATTGGTGGGTAAAGTTACCCCGAAAGGCGAGACCCAATTAACGCCGGAAGAAAAACTGCTGCGTGCCATATTCGGTGAAAAAGCGGCGGATGTGAAAGATACTTCCTTGCGTGTGCCCAGCAGTATTGAAGGAACCGTTATCGATGTGCAGGTATTTACCCGCGATGGCGTTAAAAAAGACAAGCGCGCACTCGATATTGAAGACCAAGAGGTTAAACGCTACCGGAAAGACTTGGATGACCAGCTAAAAATTTTAGAGGGTGATATTTTTGACCGGGTCGCCACTTTATTAATAGGTAAAGAGGCGAAGTCGGGTCCTGGACAGCTAAAATCTGGGTCTGTCATCGATCAGGGCTATTTGGATGGTTTAAAACATTCCGAGTGGTTGAAGATCAAAATGAAAGACGAAGACCTGAATGTCCAACTGGAAGCCGTAGCGGTACAGGTTGAACAACAGCGGAAAGCATTCGATGAAAAATTCGAACAGAAAAAGAAAAAAATCACGATGGGCGATGATTTGCCGCCAGGCGTGTTAAAGATGGTCAAAGTCTATCTTGCTGTTAAGCGGCGGATCCAGTCGGGCGACAAGATGGCTGGACGGCATGGTAATAAAGGTGTCATCTCCATGATCCGGCCGGTAGAAGATATGCCTTACGCAGCCGATGGTCAACCGGTTGATATCGTGTTGAATCCCTTAGGTGTGCCTTCGCGGATGAACGTGGGTCAGGTGTTGGAAACTCACCTTGGCTGGGCTGCTAAAGGCTTGGGCATCAAAATCGGTAAAATGCTGGAAGCGAGAGCCAAAGTTAATGAAATCAGAGGCTTTCTCGAGAAAATTTATAACAGTAGTGGCAGAAAAGAAAACCTGGATTCATTCTCCGATGAAGAAATAGTTGAGTTGGCGCGTAACCTGATGGAAGGCGTTCCAATGGCAACGCCGGTCTTCGATGGTGCTAGCGAGGATGAAATCCGCGCCATGCTACGCTTGGCCGATTTGCCCGAAAGCGGACAAATCACATTATACGATGGCATGACCGGTGAGCCGTTCGAGCGCAAGGTAACGGTGGGCTACATGTATATGCTGAAATTGAATCACTTGGTTGATGACAAGATGCACGCCCGTTCCACTGGTCCGTATAGTCTGGTTACCCAGCAGCCGTTAGGTGGAAAGGCTCAGTTTGGCGGCCAGCGCTTCGGCGAGATGGAAGTATGGGCATTAGAAGCTTACGGCGCGGCCTATACTTTGCAGGAAATGCTGACGGTTAAGTCTGATGATGTCACCGGCAGAACGCGCATGTATAAAAATATCGTTGACGGCGATCATAAAATGGAAGCCGGAATGCCGGAATCGTTTAATGTGCTGATTAAAGAAATCCGCTCGCTGGCTGTAAATATTGAGCTGGAGCGGGACTGATTTCCATAGACAAAAACGTACCGACAGTTTTGTTTAGGAATCGTCCAGATATTATTTAAAAGAGGATAAAATCTTGAAAGATTTAATGAATTTCTTAAAACGCCAAGGCCGTTCCAATGATTTCGATGGTATACGTATCGGCTTGGCCTCGCCGGACATGATTCGCTCCTGGTCTTACGGCGAAGTTAAAAAGCCCGAAACCATTAATTACCGTACCTTTAAACCGGAACGGGACGGCTTGTTTTGCGCCAAAATTTTTGGTCCGGTCAGCGATTACGAATGTCTGTGCGGCAAATATAAGCGTTTGAAGCATCGCGGCGTTATCTGCGAAAAATGCGGAGTAGAAGTTACGCTCTCAAAAGTCCGCCGTGAACGCATGGGGCACATCGATCTGGCCAGTCCTGTCGCCCATATTTGGTTTTTGAAGTCGTTGCCTTCCCGTATTGCCTTGCTGCTGGACATGACTCTTCGGGAAATCGAGCGCGTTCTTTATTTCGAATCTTTCGTTATTCTGGATCCCGGCACCACGCCGCTCAATAAAGGTCTCCTATTAACGGATGACGAATATCTGGATGCTGTAGAGCAGTATGGCGATGACTTCACGGCAAAAATGGGTGCGGAAGCCATTTATGAATTGTTAAAAGCGATCGATCTGAAAGAAGAAGTCGAAGTGCTTCGCAAAGAAATCAGCGAGACCAATTCAGAAACCAAAATAAAAAAAATATCCAAGCGCCTGAAAGTTATGGATGCGTTGTTGACATCCAAAAACCGTCCGGAATGGATGGTTTTGAAGGTATTACCGGTATTGCCGCCGGAATTAAGACCACTGGTGCCCTTAGATGGCGGACGTTTTGCCACCTCCGACTTAAACGATCTATACCGCCGGGTTATTAATCGAAATAACCGTTTGAATCGTCTGCTCGATTTAAGTGCGCCGGATATTATTGTCCGCAACGAAAAGCGTATGCTCCAGGAGTCAGTGGATGCCTTGCTTGACAATGGTCGCAGGGGCAGGGCAATCACTGGTACTAATCGCCGACCGCTCAAGTCGTTAGCGGATATGATAAAAGGCAAGCAAGGCCGGTTCCGTCAGAATTTATTGGGTAAACGGGTCGATTATTCAGGCCGTTCTGTGATCGTGGTGGGACCAACCTTAAGGTTGCATCAGTGCGGCTTGCCTAAAAAAATGGCGCTCGAATTATTTAAGCCGTTTATTTTTAGCAAGTTGCAGTTTCGCGGTTTGGCAACGACCATTAAGGCGGCCAAAAAAATGGTGGAGCGTGAAGGTCACGAAGTATGGGATATCCTGGAGGAAGTTATCCGTGAACATCCGGTGTTATTGAACCGTGCGCCGACTTTGCATCGTCTGGGTATTCAGGCGTTTGAGCCGATTCTGATCGAAGGTAAAGCTATCCAATTGCATCCTCTGGTTTGTAGCGCATTTAACGCTGACTTCGACGGCGACCAGATGGCGGTGCATATTCCGCTTTCCATCGAAGCGCAATTGGAAGCGCGCACATTAATGATGGCGACCAACAATATTCTGTCGCCGGCGAATGGCGAACCGGTTATCAATCCGTCGCAAGATGTGGTATTGGGTCTTTACTACATCAGCCGAGAAAAAGTTAATTCCAAAGGCGACGGCAGTATTTTTATCGATATCGGTGAAATTCATAAAGCCTTGATGGCGAAAACTGTAGAACTGCAGACCAAGATACAGTTGCGGGTTACTGAAAAAGTCAAAAACGACAACGGTGAAATTGAGCAAAAAACCTATCGCGCTCATACGACAGTCGGCCGGGCGTTAATTTGGGAGGTTATGCCGGATTTCATGCCGTTCGAATTGGTCAACTGCGATATGACCAAAAAGAATATATCCCGGCTGGTTAATTACAGTTACCGGCATTTGGGCAATAAAGATACCGTTGTACTGGCTGACCAAATCATGTATCTGGGCTTTCGGTACGCCACTATATCAGGTGTGTCGTTCGGTATTGATGATATGGTAATACCCGGCAAAAAAATCGATATTATTAAATCTGCCGAGGCCGAAGTCAGTGAAATCCAGGCTCAGTATGCATCCGGTTTGGTAACAGATGGCGAACGTTACAATAAGGTTGTGGATATCTGGTCTCATGCCAACGATCAAGTTGCCAAGGTCATGATGGACGGTTTGGGCGAAGAATCGGTGATTAATGCGGAAGGGCATACGGTTAAGCAAAAGTCGTTTAACTCAATTTTTATGATGGCGGAATCCGGTGCACGGGGTTCTGCGGCGCAGATACGTCAGTTGGCGGGTATGCGCGGTTTGATGGCCAAGCCGGACGGTTCCATTATTGAAACGCCCATCACGGCAAATTTTAGAGAAGGACTGGACGTGCTCCAGTACTTTATTTCGACGCATGGCGCCCGCAAAGGTTTAGCGGATACTGCATTAAAAACAGCAAACTCCGGTTATTTAACGCGTCGTTTGGTAGACGTGGCGCAAGATCTGGTCATTATTGGTGATGACTGCGGTACCGTTAATGGCTTAATTATGACTCCGATTATTGAAGGCGGCGATGTTGTAGAACCTTTATCGGAACGGGTCTTGGGCCGGATTGCCGCCGAAGACATTACGGATGCGAGCGGTGAAAAAATCATTGTATCCAAAGGTACCTTGTTGGATGAGCATTGGGTTTCCGTGTTGGATAAAAACAGCGTAGACCAAGTCTTAGTGCGTTCCATCATTACGTGTGAAAACCGACATGGCGTTTGTGTTTCATGCTATGGCCGCGATTTAGGTCGTGGTCATTTAGTTAATGTCGGCGAGGCAGTCGGTGTTATCGCTGCACAGTCTATCGGCGAACCGGGTACCCAATTAACCATGCGTACTTTCCACATCGGTGGTGCAGCATCCAGATCGGCTGCAATTAGTAACGTGCAAGTTAAATCGGCAGGAACGTTGCGCTTAAACAACTTGAAATCCGTTATTAATAGGGAAGGCAATTTGATTGCCGTTTCAAGGTCTGGCGAAGTTGGTGTCGTGGACGAATACGGGCGCGAACGCGAACGGTATAAAATACCTTATGGTGCTGTGTTGTCGGTAAAAGAAGGCGATAAAGTCAACCCTGGCGATATTATCGTTACCTGGGATCCACACACTCACCCGGTTATTACCGAGGTAGACGGCGTTGTCGAAATGATTCATTTCGTCGATGGGGTTACCGTACAGAAACAATCGGACGAAGTCACAGGGTTGAGTTCCATGGTTGTTATTGATCCAAAACAACGAGGTAGCGCAGGCAAAGAGTTACGCCCAATGGTTAAATTACTGAGTAGTAACGGTGATCCTATTTATCTGCCAGGAACCGAGATACCGGCGCAGTATTTCTTGCCAACCGGCGCTATTGTCGGTATTAAAGACGGCGGCGAAGTAAAAGTTGGCGACGTATTGGCGCGGATTCCGCAAGAATCCAGTAAAACCAGAGATATTACCGGTGGTTTACCGCGTGTCGCCGATTTGTTTGAGGCCCGTAAAACCAAAGATCCGGCGATTTTGGCGGAAACTAGCGGGACCGTATCGTTCGGCAAAGAAACCAAAGGCAAACAGAGAGTCATTATTACCGATTCTTCCGGAGAGCAGGTGGAAACGCTGATATCAAAATGGCGCCATATTACCGTGTTTGAAGGCGAATATGTGGAAAAAGGCGAAACCATTGCTGAGGGCGAACTTACCCCGCATGACATATTAAGGCTGCGAGGCATTGAGGACTTGGCGAATTATCTGGTTAAAGAAATTCAAGACGTTTATCGCTTACAGGGTGTAAAAATTAATGACAAGCATATTGAAGCGATCATTCGGCAAATGCTGAGAAAAGTGGAAATAACCGATCCGGGTGACACTTCTTTCTTGAAAGGCGATCAGGTTGAGCGCACCGTTCTCAGAGAGGAAAATGATAAAGTGGAAGCCGAAGGCAAAAAGTCGGCTACCTACGAGTCTATTTTATTAGGTATAACCAAGGCATCTTTGGCGACAGAATCGTTTATTTCTGCAGCATCCTTCCAGGAAACCACCCGGGTTTTAACGGATGCTGCGGTGCGAGGTCTTGGCGACAGTCTGTTGGGGCTGAAAGAGAATGTCATTGTTGGCCGATTAATACCGGCGGGAACCGGGCTTGCTTATCATGAAAGCAGAAAAAATGACGCCATGCAAGAGTACGTCGATGACAATGAGATTAGCCAAGGAGTCGATGTTGACGAGGTCGAAGAAGCCTTAAAGCAAGCATTAAATAATTAAGGGGCAGGATTCTAAAAAATCAGCTTGACCTCAATCTGGTTACCAAGTATCATGCTCTGCTCACATGACCTAAGTGTTTTGCAATAGAGTTGAATAGCGGCGAGCCGTTGAGAATTTAGAATTGCAAAGTTATTAAACACTTAACTGAAAAATTGGAGTTTATAAAATATGGCCACGATCAACCAATTGGTTCGTAAGCCGCGCACAAAGAAAGTAGAAAAAAGCAATGTGCCTGCTTTGGAGGCATGTCCGCAGCGCAGGGGCGTTTGTACGCGCGTTTATACTACGACGCCAAAAAAGCCGAACTCAGCACTTCGAAAAGTGGCTAGGGTACGGCTTACCAACGGATCAGAGGTTAGTAGCTATATTGGTGGTGAAGGGCACAACTTGCAAGAGCACTCGGTAGTATTAATACGGGGTGGGCGGGTAAAAGATTTGCCTGGCGTTCGTTATCACGTTGTTCGTGGTAGTCTTGATGCTTCAGGCGTTAATAACAGGAAGTGCGGACGTTCTAAATATGGAACAAAGCGCCCAAAAGGTAAATAAGATTTTGGTGAACAATGTCAAGAAGAAGAGTCGCTACTAAAAGAGAAATCATTCCGGATCCGCGATATGGCAGCACGATGCTGACTAAATTCATGAACATGATCATGGAGAGCGGAAAAAAGTCGATAGCGGAAAGCATTGTTTACGGCGCTTTGGATGTTATTGAAAAGAAAGGTCATAACGAGCCGCTCGAGATATTATCGAAAGCATTAGAGAATGTTCAACCTCGCGTAGAGGTGAAATCGCGTCGTGTCGGCGGTGCTACATACCAGGTGCCGGTAGAGGTTCGACCATCAAGACGCGTTGCTTTGGCTATGCGTTGGCTGATTGATGCTGCGCACAAGCGCAATGAAAGAAGAATGTCTTCTAAATTGGCGGGTGAATTGCTGGATGCGTTTGAAAGTCGTGGTGCTGCAGCAAAGAAACGGGAAGATACTCATCGTATGGCGGAGGCGAATAAAGCGTTCTCACATTACCGGTGGTAATCGAGAAATAGAGAAAGCTTGGTTTTGTTTCGGTGGTTAGAAAGACTCCAATAGAGCGTTACCGAAATATCGGGATAATGGCTCATATAGATGCCGGCAAGACCACAATTACAGAACGGATTCTGTATTACACGGGTGTATCGCACAAGCTTGGTGAAGTGCATGATGGCGCGGCGATCATGGATTGGATGGAGCAGGAGCAGGAAAGAGGGATTACGATTACCTCTGCTGCAACAACCTGTTTTTGGAGTGGTATGGACGGCCAATTCCCGCAGCATCGAATTAATATCATTGATACGCCTGGGCATGTTGATTTTACAATTGAGGTAGAGCGCTCCTTAAGAGTTCTTGATGGCGCTTGCGCGGTATTTTGCGCGGTTGGTGGGGTTGAGCCTCAATCGGAAACGGTTTGGCGGCAGGCGAATAAATATCATGTCCCCCGTCTAGCGTTTATTAATAAGATGGATAGGTCCGGTGCGGATTTTTTTCGTGTTATTAAGCAGATAGAGAGTCGTTTGGGCGGAAAGCCGGTGGTAATGCAGATTCCTATCGGTGCTGAGGATTATTTCGATGGCATTGTAGATCTTATTAAGATGAAAGCCGTCTACTGGGATGAATCCTCTATGGGTATGACTTTTCAAGAAAAAGAGGTGCCCAAAGGTATGCTGGTGCAATGCCAAGAGTGGCGCGAGCGTTTAGTAGAAGCGGCGGCGGATGCTAGTGAAGAGTTAACCGGCAAATACCTTGAAGAAGGTGATCTGACTGAAGAAGAGGTGCGGTTTGCTATAAGAAAATTAACGATAGCAAATCAATTGGTTCCGACATTTTGCGGTTCTGCTTTTAGAAATAAAGGTGTTCAGTCAATGCTGGATGCGGTCATTGAGTATTTGCCGTCGCCCGTCGATATAAAGGCGGTTAAAGGTTTGCTGGACGACGGCGAAACTGAAGCTGAGCGGGTTGCATCGGATGGTAAGCCGTTTGCTTCATTAGCGTTTAAGATTGCGACAGACCCTTTTGTCGGAGCGTTGACATTTTTTAGGGTGTATTCAGGGGTTTTGAAGTCTGGAGATGTCGTTTATAACCCGCTAAAGAAAAAAAAGGAACGCATTGGGCGTATCGTTCAGATGCATGCCAACAGCCGGGAAGAGGTAAAAGTAGTTTGCGCCGGCGATATAGCGGCGGCAATCGGATTAAAAGAGGTGACGACAGGGGATACGCTTTGCGACCCTGGTGACGTCATTATCCTGGAGCGAATGGAGTTTCCTGAGCCGGTTATATCTGTGGCGGTTGAGCCAAAAACCAAGGTGGATCAGGACAAAATGGCGATTGCTTTAGGGAAGTTAGCGCAGGAAGATCCGTCTTTTCGTGTGCGTACGGATGAAGAATCCGGACAAATTATAATTTCCGGAATGGGAGAGTTGCATCTGGAAATTATCGTTGACCGGATGAAAAGAGAGTTCAATGTAGGCGCTAGTGTTGGTGCGCCGCAAGTTGCTTATCGGGAAACCGTCCGTTCTATTGTCGAGCAGGAAGGTAAATTTATCAGACAATCAGGAGGTCGTGGGCAATACGGTCATGTCTGGTTGCGTATCGAGCCCAAGGAAAGAGGTTCTGGTTACGAATTTGTTAATGAGGTCGTCGGCGGTGCGGTACCAAAAGAATTTATACCGGCGGTCGATAAAGGGGTTCAGGAACAGCTAAAAAGTGGTATAATTGCCGGTTATCCCGTTGTGGATGTGAAGGTGAGTTTGTACGATGGTTCGTATCACGATGTTGATTCGAGCGAAATGGCTTTCAAAATCGCCGGCTCAATGTGTTTTAGAGAAGGTGCGGGAAAAGCTAATCCGGTACTTCTTGAACCCATCATGAAGGTGGAAATCATTACGCCGGAGGATTATATGGGTGATGTGGTCGGCGATATTAATAGGCGTCGTGGCGTCATACAAGGCATGGGTGACGCGCCAGCGGGGAAAACCATTAGTTGTGAGGTGCCGTTGGCGGAAATGTTCGGTTATGCAACTGATTTGCGTTCGGCAACACAAGGGCGCGCTACATACAGTATGCAGTTTGAAAAATACAGTGAAGTGCCTGCATCGATTGGCAGAAACGGTTAATTTAGAATCATAATTTGAATGTAACAAAAAGGTATTGAGTCATGGCTAAAGAAAAATTTACACGTACTAAGCCGCATGTCAACGTTGGCACCATTGGGCACGTTGACCATGGCAAAACAACTTTGACAGCCGCCTTAACCAAGGTGATGGCGGAATTACAGGGTGGTGAAGTTAAAGCGTTCGATCAAATTGACAATGCGCCTGAAGAGCGCGCGCGTGGTATTACGATTGCGACTTCACACGTGGAATATCAGTCCTCTTTGCGACATTATGCGCACGTTGACTGTCCGGGCCATGCTGACTACGTAAAAAATATGATTACCGGTGCCGCGCAGATGGATGGTGCGATTCTGGTTGTTTCTGCAGCGGACGGTCCAATGCCGCAAACTCGGGAGCACATTCTATTATCAAGACAGGTTGGCGTTCCTTATATCGTCGTCTTCTTGAATAAGGCCGATATGGTTGATGATGCAGAGTTGCTTGAGCTGGTAGAGATGGAAGTGCGTGAATTGCTGGATATGTACGAATTCCCTGGTGACGATACTCCTATTATTAAAGGGTCGGCTTTAAAGGCGTTGGAGGGCGATCAAAGCGAAATCGGTGTGCCTGCCATCGTTAAGTTGGTTGAAGCGCTGGATAGTTATATCCCATTGCCGGAGCGCGCGGTTGATGGTGCTTTTTTAATGCCGATTGAAGACGTATTCTCGATTTCTGGTCGCGGAACCGTTGTTACCGGCCGTATCGAAAGAGGTGTTATTAAGGTGGGTCAGGAAGTTGAGATTGTCGGTATTCGACCAACGACTTCCACGACTGTTACTGGTGTTGAAATGTTCCGCAAATTGCTGGATCAAGGTGAGGCTGGCGATAACGTTGGTTTGCTTTTGAGAGGCACGAAGCGTGACGAGGTAGAGCGTGGCCAAGTACTGGCGCATAAGGGCACCATTAAGCCGCATTCTAAATTCAAAGCAGAGATTTACGTTTTATCCAAAGAAGAAGGTGGTAGGCATACTCCGTTTTTCGATGGTTATCGTCCGCAATTTTACTTTAGAACAACAGATGTAACAGGTGCTGTAAAATTGCCGGAAGGGACTGAAATGGTAATGCCGGGCGATAATATTGCGGTCGAAGTGACATTGATTTCACCTATTGCGATGCAGGACGGCTTACGCTTCGCGATACGCGAAGGTGGTCGCACGGTTGGTGCGGGTGTTGTGGCGTCTATTATCGAGTAAGCAATATGACAAATCAAACTATCAGAATCCGTTTGAAATCGTTCGACCACAAGTTGATTGACCAATCGGCTGGCGAGATAGTAGAAACCGCTAGGAGAACAGGGGCTCAGGTAAAGGGTCCCATTCCCCTGCCTACTAAAAAAGAACGTTTTACGGTATTGATTTCTCCGCATGTTAATAAGGATGCCAGGGATCAATATGAATTAAGAACCTACAAGCGGCTGCTAGATATCGTTGAGCCAACTGATAAAACGGTTGATGCGTTAATGAAGCTGGATTTGGCGGCAGGTGTAGACGTTCAGATTAAATTGAATTAAAAGAAATAGGAAGGATTGGCAGATGTCAATAGGTCTTGTGGGTCGAAAATGCGGTATGACCAGAGTATTTGGTCAGGATGGCGTTTCCGTGCCAGTAACCGTGCTTCAAATCGACCGCAACAAAATTGCGCAGGTTAAAAGTCTCGAAATTGATGGTTATCGTTCAATACAAGTTGCAGTTGGCGATAAAAAATCATCTCATGTTAATAAGCCAATGGCGGGGCATTATGCGAAAGCTGATATGACTGCTGGTAGAGGCTTATGGGAATTTCGATTAAATGATGGCGAAGGTAATGAGCTGTCAGTTGGTTCCGAGCTAACAGTAAGTATTTTTTCGCCGGGGCAAATGGTCGATGTGCAAGGACGTACTATCGGTAAAGGGTTTGCCGGTGGAATAAAGCGTCATCACTTTCATATGCAAGATGCTACGCACGGTAACTCTGTTTCGCACCGGGTTTTGGGTTCTATCGGTATGAATCAGACGCCGGGCAGAGTGTTTAAAGGCAAAAAGATGGCTGGACATTTGGGTGCTGTAATAAGAACTACCCAAAATTTGGTAATCCATTCTATCGATACAGAAAGAAATTTATTATTAATTAAAGGCGCTGTTCCTGGTGCTAAAGGTGGTGATGTTGTAGTAACGCCCGCCGTTAAAGCGAAAAACAAAGGTTAAAATATGGTCTTGCAAATATCAGCTTTAAACGGCAGTAATGTTAAACACCTTGATGTTAGTGAAGATGTTTTCGGTCAATCTTATAACGAAACATTAATTCATCAACTTGTTACCCGTTATCTGGCAGGAGCAAGAGCAGGTACAAAAGCACAAAAAACAAGGTCTGATGTAAGTGGTGGCGGTACTAAGCCGTGGCGTCAAAAAGGCACAGGCCGTGCGCGATCAGGTTCAACTAGAAGCCCGATCTGGCGTACTGGCGGTGTATCATTTGCTGCTAGACCGCGAAATTTTGAGCAAAAGCTGAACAAGAAGATGTATCGTGTAGGTATACGTTCCATTTTGTCAGAATTGCTCAGGCAGAATAGATTAATAATCAGCGATGCCGTTGTGCCGTCTTCGCCAAAAACAAAGCAATTTTGTAGTTTTTTGAGTGGTATTGATGCAAAGCGTATCTTGATAATTGTCGATCAAATGGATATTAATTTGGTGTTAGCCTCGCGAAATATCCCTTATGTTGAAGTGATTGAGGCAGATAATCTGAGTCCGGTGCTTTTGCTGACGGCAGAGAAGACTATCGCAACTTCAGCTGCAATCAAAAAAATTGAAGAGCGTTTGTCATGAGTCACAGTCAATTAAGCGATCTATTAGAAGCGCCAATTATTTCTGAAAAAAGCACGACTGCTGCGGAGAAGTCAAACCGTTTTGTTTTTAGGATAAAAAAACAAGCGACTAAGCTACAAATTAAAAAAGCAGTTGAAACCATGTTTGATGTCGAAGTTGAATCAGTCCAAGTATTGAACGTTAAAGGTAAGAAAAAACGTTTCGGAAAAACGATGGGTCAACGTTCAAATTGGAAAAAGGCCTACGTTAAACTTAAGCAAGGGCATGACATCAGCTTTGTAACACCATAAATAAGTAGATATTAATAACGGTATATTAAACATGGCTATTATAAAGTCAAAGCCGACATCACCAGGTTCCCGTTTTGTCGTTAGAGTAAAGGACGAAAGTCTTTACAAAGGTAAGCCTTATGCGCCTTTACTAACCAAATTAACCAAGCGTGGTGGGAGAAATAACCAGGGTCGGATTACAACAAGACATATCGGCGGCGGACATAAGCAGCACTACCGTATAATTGATTTCAGACGAAATAAACTAGATATCCCTGCGGTAGTTGAGCGGATTGAATACGATCCAAATAGGACTGCCAATATTGCTCTTGTCTTATATAAAGATGGAGAAAGACGCTATATCATTGCTCCGAAGGGTATTGAGGCTGGGCAAGAAATAATTTCGACTGAAACTGCTCCAGTTAAATCAGGAAACTGTATGCCATTGCGCAATGTGCCATTAGGTACTGTTGTGCACTGTGTCGAATTAAAGCCTGGCAAAGGTGCGCAATTAGCGCGTAGTGCAGGCGCGTCAGCGCAGTTGGTGGCAAGAGAAGGTGCTCATGCAACAATTCGTCTCCGTTCTGGAGAGATGCGGAAAGTGATGGCTGATTGTCGCGCGGTGATAGGCGAAGTTTCCAACTCAGAGCATAACTTGCGGTCATTAGGCAAAGCGGGTGCCAAACGTTGGAAAGGTATCAGGCCGACGGTGCGAGGTGTCGTTATGAATCCTGTAGACCACCCTCACGGCGGTGGTGAGGGTCGTACTTCGGGCGGGCGTCATCCGGTAACACCTTGGGGTATTCCGACGAAAGGCTACAAAACAAGAAAGAACAAGCGTACTGACAACATGATTGTTAGGCGTAGAAAATAAGGTTAAGTGAGGAAAATTCGTGCCGCGTTCAATTAAAAAAGGCCCTTTCATAGATCATCATTTACTTAAAAAAGTAGAAGATGCTGTCAAAGCCAATAATCGTAAACCGATTAAAACTTGGTCAAGAAGATCGATGATTACTCCTGACATGTTGGGTTTAACGATTGCTGTTCATAATGGTCGTTTGCATATTCCTGTTCTCGTATCGGAAAATATGATTGGGCATAAATTAGGCGAATTTGCTCCGACGCGAACATACAAAGGTCACGTGGCCGATAAAAAATCGAAATAGGTTTAATTAAGGTTCTTGTGTAATGGAAGTTTCAGCCAAATTAAGTAATGCTCCGCTATCAGCCCAAAAAGCGCGTCTGATTGGGGATTTGATCCGTGGTTTGCCGGTAGAGCAAGCATTGAATGCTTTGAGGTTTAGCTCAAAAAAAGGCGCGGCAATCGTAAAAAAAATTCTTGAGTCTGCCATTGCTAATGCAGAACATAATGATAGCGCCGATATCGATGAATTAAGAGTATCGACGGTCTATGTCGATGAAGCGCAAACCATGAAAAGATTTAAGGCAAGAGCTAAAGGACGTGCAAACCATATCCTTAAGAGAACCTGTCATATAACAGTTAAGGTATCGGAGCGCGGGTAATAATCATGGGACAAAAAGTACATCCAATCGGTATTCGTCTGGGTATCGTTAAAGACTGGAATTCAAGATGGTATGCCAATAGCCATGATTATCCGCTTTATTTGAATCAGGATCTTGAAGTCAGAAAGTTTTTAAAAAATAAACTTGCTCATGCTTCGGTAAGCCGTATTCAGATAAACCGTCCTGCCAATAATGCTCATATTACAATTTATACAGCAAGGCCTGGAATTGTGATTGGTAAAAAGGGAGAGGATATTGACGTTTTGCGGTCCCAAATTTCCAAAATGATCGGTGTTCCGGTTCAGCTTAATGTTGAAGAAATCAGGAAGCCAGAACTGGATGCGCAGTTAGTGGCTGAGGGTGTGGCGCAACAGTTGGAAAAACGGATTATGTACCGCCGGGCAATGAAGCGAGCGGTAACTAACACCATGCGTTTGGGCGCTGAAGGCATCAAAATTACCGTGGGCGGTCGTTTAAATGGGGCTGAAATTGCACGGACAGAATGGTATCGTGAAGGGCGAGTACCTTTACATACATTACGCGCCGATATTGATTATGCCACTGCAGAAGCCAACACGACTTATGGTGTAATCGGAATTAAAGTATGGATATTTAAAGGTGAAGTTTTTGATATGGATGCACACAATGCAGCCGTTAATGCTGAAGCCAAAAAATAAGTAAGAGACAGAGCAATGCTTCAACCAAAAAGAACAAAATTCCGTAAACAGCATAAAGGCAGAAATAACGGTATCGCCGTACGCGGTTCATCTGTAAGTTTCGGCGAGTACGGACTTAAATCTATTAGTCGTGGCCGATTAACGGCGCGTCAAATAGAGTCTGGACGTAGGGCCATTACGCGTCACATTAAACGGGGCGGTAAGATTTGGATCCGTATTTTTCCAGATAAGCCAATTACCAAAAAACCTTTAGAAGTTCGTATGGGAAAAGGTAAAGGTAGTGTAGAATATTGGGTTGCTCAAATTCGCCCTGGCGCCATGTTATACGAAATACAAGGTGTATCTGAGGAGTTGGCCAGAGAGGCGTTTACCTTAGCTGCGGCAAAGTTGCCATTAAAAACCATGTTTACCGCCAGGACGATAATGTAATGAAGGCAAAAGATTTACGCAAAAAAACCAGAGCAGAATTGGATACATTGCTTTTGGATCTCTCCAAAGAAAAATTCAATTTAAGAATGCAAAAAGGAACTGGTCAGCTTGCCAAGCCGGATCAGGTAAAGAAAGTAAGGCGCGATATAGCGCGTATCCATACCCTTATAAAAGAAATGGCGGGATCGTAATATGGCTGAGACCGAAGTAAAACTGCGGACAGTGACCGGTAAGGTCGTCAGCAATAAAATGGACAAAACGATAACTGTATTGGTAGAAAGGGTTGTAAAGCATCCTGTGTATGGAAAATATATTAAACGTTCGACCAAATTAATGGCGCACGACGAGAATAATGTTTGCCAAGAAGGCGATATTGTTTCAATTACTTCCTGTCGTCCTTTGTCGAAACACAAGTCTTTTAGATTAGTTGAAGTGCTTGAAACCGCTAATCAATAATATTGCGAATTTCAGAATTTAGGAAAGAATTATGATTCAGATGCAAACTAACCTTGATGTGGCCGACAACAGCGGCGCAAAAAAGGTCATGTGTATCAAAGTATTGGGCGGTTCGCACAGACGTTATGCCGGTATTGGTGATATTATCAAAGTGAGTATTAAAGATGCGATACCTCGCGGCAGAGTAAAAAAAGGCGAAGTTTACAATGCCTTAGTGGTTAGAACTGCAAAAGGTGTGCGCAGGGCGGATGGTTCGGTAATACGTTTTGACGGCAATGCGGCAGTCATTCTTAATAATAACTTGCAACCTTTGGGCACCCGTATTTTTGGGCCGGTAACGCGCGAATTAAGGGGTGAGCGGTTTATGAAAATCATCTCCCTGGCGCCAGAAGTATTATAAAGGTTAATGACATGCTAAAGATAAAAAAAGGCGACGATGTTGTTATTCTGGCCGGCAAAGATAAAGGAAAAAGCGGCAGAGTATCAAAATTACTGGATAACCATAAAATCCTGGTTGAAGGTATAAATCAGGCTAAAAAACACCAAAAACCAAATCCAAATGCCGGTGTGAGCGGCGGAATTATCGCCAAAGATATGCCTATCCATGTCTCGAATGTCGGTCTCTATAATCCGGCAACAAAAAAGCCGGATCGCGTAGGATTCAGGTTTTTAGAAAATGGTAAAAAAGTCCGATATTTCAAGTCAACAAACGAAGTGGTTGATGTTTAAAGGTAAATGCATTCATGTCTAGATTAGAGACCGAATATAAAAAAACGATTCTTCCGGAATTGGTTAAGCAGTTTTCATACGAATCAGTCATGGAAGCTCCGCGGATAACTAAGATTACCCTTAATATGGGAGTTGGTGAAGCGGTAGCGGATAAGAAGATCTTGCAGGCTGCCGTTAGCGACATGGAAAAAATTTCCGGACAAAAACCTGTTATTACGTTGGCGCGTAAATCCATTGCTGGCTTTAAAATCAGAGATGATATGCCTATTGGTTGCAAAGTTACCTTGCGTAGCAAAAGAATGTACGAGTTTTTGGATCGATTAATTAATATTGCGATTCCGCGTATTCGTGATTTTAGGGGCTTGAGTCCAAAAAGTTTTGATGGTCGCGGTAACTACTCGATGGGTGTAAAGGAACAAATTATTTTTCCCGAGATAGATTACGACAAAATAGATGCGTTGCGCGGTATGGATATCACCATCACAACAACTGCAAAAACGAATGAAGAAGGCTTGGCTTTGCTAAAGCTTTTTAATTTCCCGTTCAAGAATTGAGAGTCAAATATGGCAAAAAAATCAATGGTTGCTCGTGAACATAAGCGCAAAAAACTGGCGCTTAAGTACGATGCGAAACGTAAATCTTTACGAGAAATTATCAGAGATCCTAATACTTTATTCGAACAAAAAGAAGAAGCGCAAATTAAAATGCAAAAATTGCCCAGGGATTCAAGCGGAATAAGGATCCGGAACCGTTGCGGTTTAACGGGGCGTCCGCATGGGTATTACCGTAAATTTGGGTTGAGCAGAAATAAATTAAGGGAAGCTACAATGCGTGGCGATGTGCCTGGCGTAGTTAAAGCCAGTTGGTAAATTGGCGTAGTAGTTCGGAGAAAAAGTAATGAGTATGTCAGATCCAATAGCAGACATGTTGACCCGGATCAGAAATGGTCAGTCTGCCGGCAAAAAATCAGTGGCGCAGCCGTCTTCAAAGTTAAAGATGGCAATTGCAAAGGTATTGAAGGAAGAAGGTTATATTACCGATTATAAAATTGAAGTGGTTGATGGGCATTCGGTAATGACCATTGAGCTAAAATATTATAAAGGTGCGCCGGTAATTGAATCGATTAACAGAGTCAGTCGCCCTGGTTTGCGGATTTATAAATCCAAAGATCAATTGCCAAAAGTACTGGGCGGTTTAGGTGTTGCAATCGTATCAACCTCAAATGGCGTGATGACTGACAGAGCCGCAAGAGCGCTTGGTCATGGCGGCGAAATTATTTGTACAGTAAGTTAATAACAGGCGTTATATGTCAAGAATTGCTAAGGCTCCTATTGCTATCCCCAAAGGTGTAAATGTCACATTAACAGGCAATAATTTAACTGTTAAAGGCAGTAAAGGCGAATTATCATTCGACTTTAATCCAGCTGTTGCAATATCGGTAACAGATGCGGTTATTCAAATGCAATGGGATAAAGACAATAAAACATCTGTTGCTCAAGCCGGTACTGCGCGCGCAATTGCTAATGGAATGGTGGTTGGTGTCTCTGATGGATTTGAAAAAAAACTGACTTTAATCGGTGTTGGTTATAGAGCGCAAGCTAAAGGAAAAATTTTAAGTTTATCATTAGGATATTCGCATCCGGTTGATTTTGAAGTGCCGGATGGCATTACGGTAGAGACGCCATCTCAGACCGAAATATTAGTTAAAGGTAGCAACAAACAACAAGTCGGCGAAGTCGCTGCAAAAATTCGGTCTTATCGCCCGCCCGAGCCATACAAAGGTAAAGGCGTTAGGTATGCTGATGAGAATGTTGCTAAGAAAGAAGCCAAGAAAAAATAGGTTGGGCAATGGATAAGAAAAACTCCCGGATTAAACGTGCGCTAAAGCTGCGTAGTAAAATTAAAAAGCTAAACGCAAATCGTTTGTCTGTGCATAAAACATCGCAACACATCTATGCACAAATTATCAGCGGCGATGGTGCAACGACTTTAGCAAGCGCTTCTACTAATCAATCGGCTATAAAAAGCGGATTGAAGAACACCGGCAACATAGCTGCAGCGGTGGAGGTGGGTAAACACATTGCGCAGAAAGCAATTGCTGCCGGCATTACGGAAGTTGCATTTGACCGTTCCGGTTTTAAATATCATGGCCGGGTAAAAGCATTGGCAGATGCTGCTCGTGAAGCCGGCTTAAAGTTTTAGGAGAACTTATGTCTACAGCACCTGCACAAGGTAGTACAGACGGCTTGCAAGAAAAGCTGGTTAACGTAAGACGTGTCGCCAAAGTGGTTAAAGGCGGGCGTGTATTTGGTTTTGCCGCGCTGACGGTTGTTGGTGACGGCGAAGGCCGGGTAGGTTACGGTGTTAGCAAAGCACGCGAAGTGCCGATTGCGATTCAAAAATCGTTAGAGCAAGCCCGTAAAAATATGCGAAAAGTTTCATTAAAGGGCGATACCCTGCAATATCCAATCACCAGCACCACGGGTGCCGCGAAAGTATTTATGCAGCCGGCTTCTGAAGGTACTGGAATTATTGCGGGCGGCGCTATGCGTGCCGTATTTGAAGTTGTCGGTGTTCATAATGTCCTTGCCAAATGCATAGGGACTAATAATCCGATCAATGTTGTTAGAGCGACAATTAATGGTTTGACCGGTATGCATAACGCCAATCAAATATCTGCTAAACGCGGATTAACCATCGAACAAATTACTGGATAAAACAATGGCTGGTAAGAAGTTAAGTGTCACTATGACGAAAAGCAAAAACGGAAGATTACCTGCGCATCAGGCATGTTTGAAAGGTCTGGGATTAAGAAAAATTAATCAAACTGTAGAAGTTCCGAATACTCCAGAATATCAAGGCATGATTAATAAAATATCCTACATGTTGAGCGTAGAGGAAAAATAATGTTTTTGAATACCATTCAAGCGGCTCCAGGTTCGCGTAAAAAATCCAGACGTCTCGGTCGCGGTATTGGCAGTACCGTAGGTAAAACCTGCGGTAAAGGACATAAGGGTCAAAAGGCCAGAAGCGGCGGATTCCATAAAGTAGGTTTTGAGGGCGGTCAGATGCCGCTGCAAAGACGGTTGCCTAAGATCGGCTTTTTGTCCCGTTCGGCAAAATATTCTGCAGAAGTCAGATTAAGTGAATTGCAAGCGCTTAATCTAGACAGTGTTGATCTGAAAGCGTTAATTGAAAACAATATTGTGCCCGCTTTTACTAAAAAAGCGAAAGTTATCAAATCAGGTGAACTAACAAAAGCGGTTGTAATTAAAGGTGTTAATGTAACCGATGGCGCAAAGCTCGCTATCGAAGCGGCTGGCGGGAAGGTCGAGGACTAATTAATGAGCACCCCCAAAACCGCTATGAACTATAAATCTGGTGATTTTTCTGAGTTAAATTCCAGGTTGTTGTTTGTGCTCGGCGCGTTCCTCGTTTATCGGATAGGCGCGCATATTCCGGTGCCCGGTATTGATCCTAAAGCATTACAAGTCATGTTCGATCAACAGGGCGGTAAATCGATCCTTGACATGTTTAACATGTTTTCAGGCGGCGCATTAATGCGCTTAAGTCTGTTTGCTCTCGGTATCATGCCTTATATTTCTGCTTCCATCATCATGCAATTAATGACGGTGGTTATTCCTTATATGGAACAGCTTAAAAAAGAAGGCGAATCAGGTAGAAAAAAAATATCGCAATACACAAGATATGGAACCGTTATCCTGGCCACTTTTCAAGCCGTGGGTATTTCTTTAGCCTTGCAAAATCAGACTGCAGGTGGATTATCTGTAGTATTAAACCCGGGACTTAGCTTTATTCTGGTTACTACTATAACTTTGGTGACTGGGACTGTCTTTCTTATGTGGCTGGGGGAGCAAGTTACTGAGCGCGGTATCGGAAATGGTATTTCATTAATTATTTTTGCCGGTATCGTTTCAGGTTTGCCGAAAGCGATCGGAGGAACCCTTGAGCTGGCGCGTACGGGCGAGATGAATGGTGGTTTTATTATCTTATTGTTTTTAATAGCAATAATGGTAACGGCGTTAGTTGTGTTTGTCGAGAGAGGGCAGCGGAGGATATTAATTAATTATCCAAAGCGTCAGCAAGGACGAAAGATGTATGCAGGGCAAACCAGTTTCCTGCCTTTAAAATTAAATATGGCTGGTGTAATTCCGCCGATTTTTGCATCCAGTATCATTTTGTTTCCAGCAACTATAGCTGGCTGGTTTGGTAATACCGAAGGTTTTACCTGGTTGCAAGATATCGCGACTATGTTATCGCCAGGGCAGCCAGTGTATGTATTGTTATACGCAACTGCTATCGTTTTCTTTTGCTTCTTTTATACCGCATTGGTTTTTAATTCGAAAGAAACGGCAGAAAATTTAAAAAAATCAGGAGCATTTTTACCAGGCATAAGGCCAGGTATACAAACAAGCTCTTACATCGATAAAGTAATGACACGGTTAACCTTAATCGGCGCTATTTATATCACCTTAGTTTGTCTGTTGCCCGAATTCTTAATTGTTTACTGGAACGTGCCGTTTTATTTTGGCGGAACGTCTTTGCTGATTATTGTCGTGGTTGTGATGGATTTTATCTCTCAAATGCAAACGCATATGATGTCTCAGCAATATGAAGGGTTGATGAAAAAAGCCAACCTGAAGAGATAAAATCAATACATTTGTAGGAGTAAATTGTGAAGGTACGTGCCTCAGTTAAAAAAATTTGCAGAAATTGCAAAGTTGTTAAAAGAAGTGGAATCGTCAGGGTTATCTGCGTCGACGGAAGACACAAACAACGGCAAGGTTAATTAGCTGTTGTTGCTGCAATTACCCATTAATGATAAAATTGTAAGTTAACTATAGAATCCTAAATCAGGAGTGCAGTAAATGGCGCGTATTGCCGGAATAAATATACCAGAACATAAACATGCGGGTATTGCTTTAACCGCTATTTATGGTGTTGGGCGTCAGACAGCAAGTGATATTTGCGCAAAAGTCGGTATTATGCCGTCTATCAAGATTAAAGAACTGACAGAAGATCAATTAGAATCCATTCGCAGTGTAATTTCAAAAATGACGGTTGAAGGCGATCTTCGTCGTGAAGTGTCAATGAATATCAAGCGGTTAATGGATCTTGGTTGTTACCGTGGAATCCGTCACCGCCGTGGTTTACCTTTAAGAGGACAACGCACCAGAACAAATGCGCGCACTCGTAAAGGTCCGCGTAAACCCATTAAAAAATAAGTTAATAAATAGGTTTAATTAATGGCAAGCCCAGCACGCACAAGAAAACGCGTAAAAAAAGAAGTTGCAGATGGTATTGTCCATGTGCATGCGTCTTTCAACAATACCATCATTACCATTACCGATAGAAAAGGCAATGCCTTGTCATGGGCCACATCCGGCGGTTCCGGTTTTCGCGGTTCAAGAAAAAGTACGCCTTTTGCTGCACAGGTTGCGGCTGAAAAGGCAGGTGCCGTCGCGTTAGAATTTGGCATGAAAAATCTTGATGTGCTAATCAAAGGCCCAGGTCCAGGGCGCGAATCAGCTGTGCGCTCGCTGAATAACTTGGGGTTCAAAATCAACAACATCATAGACGTGACGCCAATTCCACATAACGGATGCCGTCCGCCCAAAAAACGCCGCGTGTAAAGGAGTTGTAAATGGCAAGATATTTAGGCCCTACCTGTAAGCTAAGTCGTAGAGAAGGCACTGATCTTTTTCTAAAGAGCAGAGGCAAGACTTTAGAAGGGAAATGTAAACTAGATCAAAGACCTGGTCAGCACGGTACTAAAAGGAACAGAAACTCCGACTACGCGCTTCAATTGCGAGCCAAGCAACGTCTGCGCAGAATTTACGGTATTTTAGAAAAGCAGTTCAGAAATTATTACAAGCGGGCAGACCAGAAAAAAGGTGCAACCGGTGAAAATTTGCTGAATATGCTAGAATCCAGATTGGATAACGTGGTTTATCGCATGGGGTTTGCGTCAACACGCGCCGAAGCTAGGCAACTAGTCAGCCATAAATCGATACAAGTTAACGGAGCATTGATTAATATTCCGTCATACCAGTTGTCTACGGGCGATGTGGTTGCAATCAGGGAAAAATCAAAAAATCAACAACGGATCATTGATGCGTTAGGCATTGCTGAGCAATACGGATTCCCTGCATGGGTTGAAGTTGACTCAAAAAAAATGACGGGTACCTTTAATACTTTGCCGGATCGTGCCGATCTTGGCAGCGACATTAATGAACAATTGGTCGTGGAATTGTATTCGAAATAATTTCGGTTCTGAGGAACATACATGCAGAATTCTTTCGCTGGCTTGTTAAAGCCTCGCTTAGTAGAAGTCGTCAGTAAATCGCAAAATCACTCACGGATAGTTATCGAGCCTTTGGAAACAGGCTTCGGTCATTCATTAGGCAATGCTTTAAGACGGGTGTTGCTCTCCAGCATTCCCGGTTGTGCTGTGACTGATGTTGAGATACAGGGTGTTGAACACGAATACACGACAATTGAAGGTGTACAAGAAGATGTTATCGACATCCTATTAAATTTAAAACATCTGGCAGTAATGCTGCATTCAAAAGATGAGGCAGTGCTAACTTTGACTAAAACCGGTCCAGGCTGTGTTACAGCGGGCGATATTGCTTTACCGCATGATGTCGAAATCATTAACCCAGAGCTGGTAATCGCCAATTTAACGCAAACCGGTGTGCTGAACATGAAGATTAGAGTACGTCGCGGCCGTGGTTATGAGCCTTTGAGCGTACGTAAGGAACGGACTGATTTTGTTCCGATTGTTGGTGCTTTGCACGTGGATGCTTCTTATAGCCCCATTGTTAAAGTCGCCTACCATGTTGAAAGCATGCGTGTCGAACAACGCACAAACCTAGATAAACTAATTCTAGAGTTAGAAACAAACGGAACCATTGATCCGGAACAGACGATTCGTTTAGCAGCAACTATTTTGCATGATCAACTTTCTGTATTAGTTGATTTCGAACGGGTCGTCCAACCTACAGTAGAAGACGCTCCGGTTACCGAAGACGATATCGATCCGGTCTTGTTGCGTCCGGTTGATGATTTAGAACTGACTGTCCGTTCTGCAAATTGCCTGAAGGCAGAAAATATTTTTTACATTGGCGATCTAATTCAACGGACCGAAGTAGAATTATTAAAAACGCCCAACCTTGGTAAAAAATCATTAACCGAAATCAAAGACATACTGGCGTTGAAAGGTTTATCTTTAGGCATGCGCTTAGATAATTGGCCGCCAGAAAGCTTAGCGGATCAATTTCATACAAAATCACATTAATAAGGTCTTAACTAATGAGACATCGTAAAACAGGTAGAAAATTTAATATAAACAGCAGCCACCGTAAGGCGTTGTTCAGCAATATGGTTAATTCGCTTTTTAAACATGAATTAATTAAAACAACTTTGCCTAAAGCTAGAGAATTACGCGGTTATGCTGAACCATTAATCACCTTATCAAAGGAAGACAGTGTTGCAAAACGCCGTCTTGCCTTCGCGAGATTGCGTGACCGGGAAGTAGTGACCAAATTGTTCAATGAACTTGGCCCGCGTTACAAAAGCCGCCCAGGAGGATATCTCAGAATTATGAAATGCGGATACCGTGCAGGTGATGATGCTCCGATGGCTTATGTTGAATTAGTGGACAGACCGCAACTCGCTAAGACAGAGTCTTAATCATTTACTGAAAAAGCAGACATAAAAAAAACCGGCTAAGCCGGTTTTTTTTATGTCTATCAAAAACAGGACATTATTTTTCTAATAAATCGATCTTTCCTGGTTTGCCATTCCATTCTTCAGCATCTGGCGCAGGTTTGGCAACTTCAGTGATAACAGGCCATAATTTTGCTAGTTTAGCGTTTAGTTCGATAAATTGTTCTTGGCCTTCCGGTACTTCATCTTCAGCAAAAATAGCGTTAGCCGGACATTCTGGTTCGCATAAGGTGCAATCAATGCACTCGTCGGGATCGATTACTAAAAAGTTAGGTCCTTCGTGAAAACAATCGACTGGACATACATCCACACAGTCGGTAAATTTACATTTAATACAATTCTCGGTGACGACAAATGCCATAGTTGCTACCAGGGATACCAATAAGATTAATAAAGCGTTATTTTATCAGAATCTGCTTGACGATAGAAACATGAAACGGTGATTCTGAATGTCTGTGGAAGACAAACGACTTATAAGGAAAAATTAGTAGGCCTTATTTAAGACTGGCTGAATTAAATAAAGACAAAAAAGCGCTTTTAATGCCGTTAATCTTACGGTTTTTGGTGTTGTTTAGTGCAAGTTTAACCTGATCTTTCAACTTGTTGTCGGCAAATGCTTGCTCTTTTCGGATAGGAGCATCGATTGCTTTTTCAAAGTATTGCTGTGCTTCCTGCTGGCTATTCGCCGCCAATAAAAAGTCGCCGTAAAAATAATTGGTGTCAATGCCGGTTGGATTAATTTTAAGAGCGGATTGAAACATTTCCTCCGCTTTTTCATCATCGCCAAAGGCAATAGGCCATTTCGGCACCATGTAATATAACGTGCCTAAGGTCACATAAGCCGAGCCATTAGCTGTTTGCGGATTAATGGAAATGCTTTTCTGTAACAAGTCCCGCGCCTTATGAATGGCTTTCAAAGCAGTAAACCCGTCTTGCAATTCGGCGTTGCTGGCCAGCAAGATGGCCTGCCAAAACAGTAATTCCGAAGATTGGGGATTTTCATCGGACAGCTTGGCGGTTTGATTTAATAACGCCTCATATGCGGCTTGTTGCTTGGCTTTGGGTAGCGTGTAGTAAATCGAAGCCCATTCGGATTCGATAGCTTGGGTAGTATTTACCACGGCGTCGGCAAAGCATTGCCAAGCCAGTAGTGTTAATGCAACAAAAGTTGTTAATTTCATACATTCACTATAGAACAATCTTTAGAATTATTCAATAGGTCTATGAAATAATTATTTATTAGGCCAATTTTTATAAGGACTAATAGCCAGATTATTGTTGTAATAACGCAAATCGTGGGTGACTTCTGCACCCAGCCAAGGCGGTTTGGAAAATGTTTCGCCTTCTTCGGCCAGCTCGATTTCAGCCACGATCAAGCCCGAATTCTCACCGGCAAATTCATCGATTTCCCAGATTTTGCCGTCAAAGGTAATAAAGTAGCGGGTTTTTTCGATTAGTGGTTTGCTGCAAAGCGCTGAGATGATGTCTTCCGCATCCTGCAGCGGAATGTCGTATTCGAATTCAAGCCGTTGGGTGCCGACGGTTGCGCTTTTGATGTTCAACCAGGCTTGTTGATCGGTGATTCGTACCCTGATTGAACTGGTCGGCTGAGAACTAAGGTAGCCTTGTTTGTACTGAACGGTTCTTTCTACCGCGGTGCGCCAATCCTCATTAGCCAGTAAAAATTTATGTTCGATTTCTTTGGCCATTACGATTGATTATTCATTTTCTTGCATTGTTGTTGGTCGCAGTAAGGCGGAGTGCTGGTTTCGGAACATCCGCATAAATACAACGTACCGGTCGTTTCGGCAAAAAATTTAAATGATTTTTTGGTGGATTTTTCCCGGTGAGAGTGATCGCATAACGGCATGGCTTGACTGAAGCCGCAGGTACACCATTTGTAGCGCTCGCCTTCATTTACTTCAATCGGCAAGGGTTGATAAGTTTTTGTCGTCATGACGGTTGCGAAAGTTTATAAAGTGCGCATTATAAAATAACGCAATGCCGGTTGATAGTTTGCCGGACAGTGAAGTCTAAAACCTCTGGTATAAAAGGCTATTATTAATGTCGCAACGACCAACAGTTTATTAATCGGTAATTTTTTATTTATAACGGAGGATGCTATGCCAACAGTATTAATCACCGGTTCAAACCGCGGTTTGGGCTTGGAATTTTGCCGCCAATATGCGGCGCAGGGCTGGAAGGTAATTGCCTGCTGCCGTAATCCTGAATCTGCCGCTGAGTTGGTCGCTCTCAGCCAGCAACACAATACCATTCAGATTGAACGTTTAGATGTCGGTAAATTCGAAGAAATCGACGCACTGGCCGGTAAATTGACAGGCGACATTGACGTATTAATTAATAATTCCGGTGTCTATGACGATCAGCGCGGTTATGGTTTTGGCCGTCTGGATTACGGTGCGTGGCAAAACAGCTTTACCATTAATACCCTGGCGCCGGTGAAAATGGCGGAAGCATTTATGTCCCACATCACGCGTGGGGAGAAAAAATTGATTGTCAGCATCAGTAGTCTGATGGGCAGTATGGCGGATAACAGCAGCGGCGGCAGTATTTTGTACCGTTCCAGCAAGGCAGCCTTAAACGCGTCGATGTTGAGTTTATCAATCGACATAAAAAGTCAGGGTATTGGTGTGCTTATTTTACATCCCGGTTGGGTGCGAACCGACATGGGCGGGCCGAATGGCTTGATCGACTGTGAAACCAGTGTGACCGGCATGTGCTGGGTGATCGATCAATACACGCCGGATCAATCGGGTTCATTCATTAAATACGACGGCAAACCCATGCCTTGGTAACGATATTATGTTTAATAAAATTATAGGTTTACTGGCTTTTTTAATTTTTGTGAAAATAGATGTTAGGGCCGCCGACGCCGCAGCGGAAATGTTGAAAGCGCCCGACGCCACGAATTTACAGCTGACTTTACACGCCAAAGGCGACCAGATTTTTACCTGTGTTCAAGAAGGCCAAGCTTATAACTGGAAATGGCAAGCGCCCGATGCTCAACTTTTTAACGGCCAAAACTCCACGCCGGTGGGCAGTCACGGTGTCGGTCCTAGCTGGAAACATCAAGACGGCAGTAGCGTAAAAGCTAAGATTGCGCAAAAAATCGATGCGCCGGATAAAACCGCCGCTCCGTGGTTGTTGCTGGAAGCAACTGAAAACCAGGGCAAAGGCATCTTTACACAAACCGGATTTATCATGCGCATTAATACCCAGGGTGGCCTTGCGCCAGCGGCTGAGGAATGCAATGAAAACCGGATAGGAGCGGAAAAACGAGTGCCTTACAGCGCGGATTATAATTTCTACCGGAAATAATCAAGGAAATTAATCACGTTGCGCCAACACCTGTTTTAGAAACGGGATGGTTAATTTGCGCTGCGCAGCCAGGGACGCCCAATCGAGTTTGTCGAGCATCCGCCACAAAGCGGCCAGATTGCGGTCGGAGCGGGTTAGTAGATAGCGAGCAACCGGCGGGGCGACATTAATGCCCATGCGTTTTGCCTTAAATGTTATCGCGGCGATTTTATCGTCATCATCAAAGGGTTGAATCATTACCGACAAACCCCAATTCAGCCGGGTTGTCAGATCAGGAAGTAAAAAATGTAGAGAATTGGCAGGGTGGGAAGCCGATACAACCAGCCGGTGGCCGCGATCCCGAAGCTGATTAAACAAATGAAAACAGGCGTTCTCCCACTCTGCATTTCCGGCTATGGCGTCGATGTTATCCAGACAGACCAGTTCGATCATTTCCAGCCCCATTAATATCGCCGGACTGACGTCAGTGTGGTTAGCTAAATCCGCATAGAAAGCGGTGGTTGACTGCTGAAAAGCGTCTTGACAGCAGGCTTGCAGTAAATGGCTTTTGCCGTGCCCCGCTTCGCCCCAGATAAAAAGCAGCAGTTCGCCGTCATTGCGCGCCGAACGCCTTAATTGTGTGACGATTTCTTGATTTTTACCGGGATAAAAGTCGGCAAACGTTTGATTTGCCCTGAATTCGAAATGGATCGGCAGTTGTACGGCCATTAATGCAGGTTACGCGATAGACGCAGGTAAAACAATACACCGAAGAAAATCATCAGGCTTAGCAATGTTTCCATTACTGCGTAAAGTTTGCCGTCATTTCCGGCGAACGTTTCCAGACAGCCGTGGATAAAATAAAACAAGCTGACATAAGCCAGCCAGACACAGCTGGTTCGCCGTCGCGCCAAAAAACCGCGCATCGGCAACATTAACGGCGAGACGGTGACAATTAATATGATGGCCACTGGAAAGGTGTTGTTGTTGCTCAGTACGGTCGGCCACAACATTAATAAGGCAAATAAGCCCAGAAAACCTGCAACAGCAATGCGATAGGGCACGTCGGGGCTGATAGTCATGCCTCTTGCTTGAGCATTAATGCGGTTTTTGCCAAGCGCACTCCAAACGCCAGACAAAGCGCTTTCTCCTGTGCGGAGATGGGCGAATCTTCCGTGGTAACCCGGCTGGGTCCGTAAGGCGTACCGCCGGATGTGGTTTCGCGCAGGGCGTTTTCCGAATACGGCAAACCCAAAATCACCATGCCATGATGCATTAATGGCAACATCATTGATATCAGTGTGGTTTCCTGTCCGCCGTGCATGCTGCCGGTTGCCGTGAAAACGCCCGCCGGCTTACCGGACAATGCGCCGGAAAACCAAAGCTGAGTGGAGTTATCGAGAAAGTATTTGAGCGATGCGGCCATGTTGCCGAAACGGGTCGGGCTGCCCAATGCCAAGCCATCGCAATTTTTTAGATCGTCTAACGAGGCGTAAACCGCGCCTTCGGACGGAATCGTGTCGGCGGTTTTTTCGCACACTGCCGAGACTTCAGGCACGGTGCGTAGCACGGCTTCCGCGCCTTTAACGGATTCAACGCCGCGGGCAATCAGGTTAGCCATTTCAGCGGTCGCCCCGTCGCGGGAATAATACAGAATTAAAATTTTAGCCATTGCCGTTCCAGCAGATTAATTTACAGAATAGCCAGCACATTTTCCGGCGGACGGCCGATTGCCGCTTTGCCGTTTGCCAGCACAATCGGCCGTTCGATCAGGATGGGATTTGCCGCCATGCCATTAATTAATGCCTGTTTATCCAGCGCCGGATCGTCCAGGCCGTTCGTTTTGTATTCGGCTTCCTGTTTGCGCATTAATGCGCGCGGTTTCATGCCCAGTTTCTCCAGAATATCCGCCAGTTCTTGAGCAGTCGGCGGATTTTTAAGATACTCGATTACGTTGGGTTCAATGCCGCGCTTCTGCAATAATTGCAAGGTTTGCCGGGATTTGGTACAGCGCGGGTTGTGGTAAATGGTCACCGTCATTTGTCGTCACCTGGGTAAAGCTAATATCGGAACATGCTTTCATGCTAACGATTATAATAACATCCCACGTGAATTCCTGGATTAAATTGTGGCCCTTACTCTCAGCAAAGAGCGACTGCTAGACCGCGTTAAGCAATATATTTTGCTGGCGCGTTTGGATAAACCCATCGGCATATTAATATTACTTTGGCCGACGCTATGGGCTATTTGGCTGGCTGGTAATGGCAAGCCGGATAAGCTGGTCTTAACGGTGTTTGTGTTGGGTGTGGTGCTCATGCGTTCGGCGGGTTGTATTATTAATGACTACGCCGACCGCGAATTCGATCCGCATGTCGAGCGTACCAAACTCAGGCCGATAGCGGCAGGTAAAGTCCAGCCGAAAGAAGCTTTGCTAGTATTTGTAATCCTGTGTTTATGCGCTTTCTCGTTGGTGTTATTAATGAATCTATACACCATCCTGTTGTCATTTGTAGGCGCATTTTTAGCGGCCAGTTACCCGTTTATGAAGCGCTTTACGCAGTTGCCGCAGGCTTATCTGGGTATAGCCTTCGGCTGGGCGGTGCCGATGGCGTTTGCCGCACAGACCAATGCCATCCCGCTGGTTGCGTGGTTGCTTTACCTGGCCGTCATGCTGTGGGCGCTGGTGTACGACACGATGTACGCCATGGTCGATAAGGATGACGACCTGAAAATCGGCGTAAAATCCACGGCGATCTTGTTCGGCGCTTACGACCGCCACATCATGGCGTTGTTACAGCTCATCATTCTGGGTTTATTAATCGCCGTGGGGCGGCTGGAGCAGCTTGGCTGGTGCTACTATGTGGGATTAATGGCGGCGGCGGGTTTTTCCATTTACCAGCAAATACTGATTGTTAATCGCGACAAGAAAAAATGCTTTCAGGCTTTTCTCAACAATAACTGGTATGGTTTGGCGGTGTTTACCGGTATCTTTTTGGACTACGGCTTTAAGATGTAATTGTTATACAACATTGTGTTAACCGGCAATTTCAACCTCATGCCGGTTTTTAATCCACAAACCGAACACCATCATCGCAAAGCCGCGAGTGGCGATTTCCAGGCTTAAACATAACGATAAAAACCAGCCGTCGGAACTCGGCCAGCCGAGATAGACCATCGCTCCAAGGGATATCGGGACAAGTCCGCTCAACAAGGTCAGAATAATATTCCGATAATCAAGCGTATAAGCCATGGCCAGCCGGGTAATGCCGCGAATTAATAGAAAGCCTGCGATTAATGAGCATAAGCGATCCGGCGTTAGCGAAACGCCCATGATGATGAGTACGCCGACCACGGTGTCGAAAATACCGGTATGCAGTTTTTGCACAAAATCGCCCGGCTCCTTGCTGAACAGTGCGTCCAGACAGGCAAGTACGCCCAATGACGACAAAATAATGCCGCAGATAGGCAGCCAGGAAAAATCGCGCGCGTTCATCATCATAGCGTCCGATTTAATGGCGCTGGCGGAAGCGAAGGTTAACCCGGCCAGCAGGATCAAAAAACCTTCCGCCGTTAAGCGCAGCCAATTTAATTTGACACGCCGATAATTTAATTTTTTGGGCATAAATAACGATGATTAATGAATTACAGCGGACGTGTGCGCCGATGTTAATGAATTAATTCGAGGGTGCAAGCAGATTAATGAGACCGTCCATGGCAAGTCGCACTGTTTGTTCGCGGATTTCATGCCGTGTTCCCGATAGCTGTAGTTTTTCGATGAGAACAGGCCCGTTTTTGCATTGCCAGGCGACAAACACGGTGCCGACCGGTTTTTCCAGACTGCCGCCATCCGGCCCGGCAATACCGGTTACGGCGATTGCACAATCGGCCTCGCTATTCATTAATGCCCCTGCCGCCATTTGCTGCGCGGTTTCAGCGCTGACGGCGCCGTATTGATTTAAAGTTTGCTGGCTGACGCCTAACATTTTCACTTTGGCATTATTGCTATACGTTACAAAGCCCCTGTCGAACCAGACGGAACTACCCGGAATTTCCGTTATCGCCTGTGCTATCCAGCCGCCTGTGCAGGATTCCGCAGTGACGAGTTGGTAACCGTACGTTTTTAAACGATTCCCTAGCTGCTCCGCCAAAAAGTACAAGTCATTAACCATGTTTAAGGTGCTGAGTTCGGATAAAATAACGTGATGAGTATAGAACAAAAAGCCGCCGCTTTGCATACGCCCATGATGCAGCAATATCTGCGCATCAAGGCTGACTATCCTGACCTTTTAGTGTTTTACCGGATGGGCGATTTTTACGAGCTGTTTTATGATGACGCCAAAAAAGCATCGCAAATACTCAATATTACCTTGACTAGCCGGGGGCAGTCGGCGGGTTTGCCGATTGCCATGGCGGGTATACCTTATCACGCCGCAGAAAGCTATTTAGCCAAACTGTTACGGCACGGCGAATCGGTGGCGATATGCGAGCAGATCGGCGATCCGGCTTTAAGTAAAGGTCCGGTCGAACGGAAAGTGGTGCGTATTGTCACGCCCGGCACAGTGACCGACGATGCCTTGCTGGAAGACCGCAAAGATAATCTCCTCGTAGCAGCGCACGGTATTAATGGCGTTTACGGCATCGCCAGTCTGGATGTAACGAGCGGACGATTTGTGTTGCAAGAAGCCGGTTCCGAAGACCAATTGCTCAGTGAAATCAGCCGCTTGAATCCGGCCGAATTGCTGTTTAGTGAGGACTGGCCGTTGCCCGCAACCTTAAAACAACGTTCAGGTTTATGTCGGCGCGCGCCCTGGCATTTTGAACCGGACAGCGCCCGGCAAGTCGTGTTGAAGCAATTCAATGCCCTGGATTTGAAAGGCTACGGTTGCGATAACATGCCTGCCGCTATTGCCGCTGCCGGCGCATTACTCCACTACATTAAAGACACGCAACAAAGTACGCTTCCACATATCCAGGGTATTAGTACGGAATTTAGCGCCGACAGTATTTTGCTGGATGCGGCCAGTCGGCGCAATTTGGAACTGGATTTCCACCCGTCCGGACAGACCGAATATACATTAATCGGCGTACTCGACAAAACAGCAACCGCCATGGGCAGCCGGTGCTTGCGGCGTTGGCTGAATCGGCCTCTACGCGATCAGCGCCTGCTGATGCAGCGCTATGCCGCTGTCGCCGCATTAATTGAGGGCAGGGTGTATAAAACCGTCCAAACACAGATCAGACAAACCGGCGATATTGAACGCATCAGCTCCCGGATTGCATTGAAATCGGCGCGCCCGCGCGATTTGCTGGTATTGCGCAATACGCTGGCGGCTCTGCCTGGATTAATTAGCTTATTGGCCGGGAGCGACATTCCGCTTATTAATGACTTGGTGCGGCAAATCGGCGAACATCCGGCGTTATTACTGTTATTGCAACGCGCCATTGTGGAGAATCCGCCGGTGTTGATACGCGATGGCGGCGTGATTGCGCCGGGTTACCATCCGGAACTGGATGAGCTGAGAAACATCAGCCAGCATGCCGACCAATACCTGCTAGACATGGAAAGCCGCGAGCGGGCGGCGACCGGTATTAATCAGCTCAAGGTTAATTACAACCGGGTGCATGGTTATTACATTGAGATCATTAACATCCACGCCGATAAAGTCCCTGTCCACTACACCCGCAAACAGACTTTAAAAGGTGCGGAGCGTTACATTACCGAAGAATTAAAAGCATTTGAAGACAAGGTATTAACCGCTAGGGAGAAGTCGCTGTCATTTGAAAAAGCCTTATATGACGACTTGCTGGGTGCGATCGCCGGAGATTTATTGCCGTTGCAACAATGCGCCGCCGCATTGGCGGAACTGGATGTACTGGTTAATTTTGCGGAACGAGCCGATACCTTGAATTTGTCGCAGCCGGACTTAACCGACCGTCCCGGCATTCATATTGAAGCAGGACGACATCTGGTAGTGGAACAGGTGCTGGACAGTCCGTTTGTCGCCAATGATTTAACGCTGACGAATAGTCGGCGAATGCTGGTGATTACCGGTCCCAATATGGGCGGTAAATCGACGTACATGCGGCAGGCGGCATTAATCGTCATCATGGCGCACATCGGCTGCTTTGTCCCGGCGCGGAGTTTGCGCTGCGGACCGGTCGATAAAATATTTACCCGTATCGGCGCTTCCGACGATCTTGCCAGCGGTCGCTCGACCTTTATGGTGGAAATGTCGGAAACGGCAAACATTCTGCATAACGCCACCGCAAACAGCCTGGTATTAATGGATGAAATCGGTCGTGGCACGAGCACCTTCGACGGCTTGTCGCTGGCATGGGCTTGCGCCGATTATTTAGCCAAGGAAACGAAAGCGTTCACGTTGTTCGCCACCCATTATTTTGAGTTGACCGCACAGGCTGAGGAGCAAAAAAATGTCGCCAACGTCCATCTGGACGCCATGGAGCATAAGGATAAAATTATCTTTCTGCATACGGTGAAAGACGGTCCCGCCAGCCAAAGTTACGGCTTGCAGGTCGCTTCCTTGGCTGGGGTGCCGCGAACTGTAATTGAAAAAGCCAAAATCAAACTACGCAATTTGGAAGACAAGGCTTACTTTAATCAGAGCATGGAATCCGGCATTAATCAGCTGGATTTATTCGCCAATCAGGAACATCATCCTGCCGTAAACTTATTGGAAACCGTTAATCCAGACGAGCTAAGCCCCATTCAGGCATTGGAACTGATCTATCGGCTGAAAAAATGTGTATAAAGTTTAAAACTTCCCCGCATTAATAACCTCCACGTTGCTGCAAGAGCAGGGCAGAACTCCGTAACGACCAACTTATTGCGTTAATTCCGGCGCACGTAATCATATTGCCAATAACGGTATCGGTGAAAGATTACAAAAGAGTGTGAAAAATTACCTTTTTTCTTTCACTTGCAAGCGTATATTCCAAACTAACTGCTGAATTTTTAAGGAATTAATTAAACAATGTCCTGAAAGTCGGCATGGTTGCTTGTTAGCTTGGGACGTTTTCAGACTCGGCAAGTTGCTATAAACATTCACCCAAACGTTTACAACTATTTAAGGGGTGGTTTATGAACAAAAATTTCAAACAGGCAAAATCAATCGCTTATTTGCGCCAATTGTGCTGTTCCGGCTTGGACAGGCAAATCGTAATTCAAGAATTTTTAGCCGCGGTTAAAAATGTCGTACCGTCCGACGGCAATGTGTTCTGCGATGTGGAAAAACAATTCGCTCCGACCGACTTTATCTCTGATTTCAATATTGCCAATCATGCCGAATTCATGGACATCACTACCGCTTATTGGACGTTGGCACGGATTATGCGATTTGCCTCCTGGTTTATGCATCAGCCGGTGTTCACCGATCCTAAAATGCTGGACGAAAAATATTACAGTTCGGACTTTTACCGGTATAGCTTAAACAATTTCGGCCAGCATCGCCTGTTAATCTCGCAAGCTTTGCATTTAGGCAGGCCCATTGGCATGATAACCTTACAGCGGTCACCGGATTCGGCAAACTTTAATGAGTATGAACAGGCAGTATTGGTCAGGTTGATGCCGTATGTCGCTCATGCCAGGACAGCGCAACAGCCGCCCAAAGACATCGTGTATTGCGAGCAAGGCACCAGCGGCATGATGGTGATGACATCGCATGGTACGGTGTTGTATCAAAGCCAATCGGCTAAGAAATTGTTGAATCTGGCAAGCAACCCGGTCATTAATATTAATGCAGCCGAAAGGAAAGCCGCATTAATGGCTAGACTTACTCAATTGTGCCGGAATCTCGATACGATTTTTCGTGGCGAAGAGGCCGCGCCGCCGTCCTGGTGTTTTGTGAATGGTATGGGCCGGTTTATTTTCCATGCCTGCTGGCTGGATGCTCAGGCGCACGAGCCGAACGATTTAATCGGCGTAACCATTGAACACCAGGAGCCGTTGCTGCTGAAAATCCTGCGAGCGCTGGAGCAGTTACCGTTGTCGCCCATACAGAAAGAAGTCGCCACATTAATGGCGCAAGGCGCATCCAATGAAACTATCTGCCAGCAATTGCATATTAAACTGACCACCGCCAAAGATCATATCCGCAAAATTTTTATCCGCCTGAATATTGAAAACCGCGAGCAACTGCTGCCGAAATTAATGGCTGGTAAGCAAGACCGGATAATTCAATTAATGTAAGCTCAAAAATCCAGTTTAAAACCGCCGTACACCGCCGCGCCCGGCATTGAGGTACCGTAAAACTGGCCCGTGCGGTTATTGGTCAGGTTTTCGCCGCGCACATACAGTTCGAAATGATGGTTGATGTGGTACTTTACGGAAGCGTTTAACTGAATGGAACTGTTCACAGGTATGGTATTGGCGGCATCGTTCCAGGCGGCGCTACGGACGATGATCTCCGACCATAAACTGATGGGCAGCTGTTCTAGGCGTTTTTGTCCCCACATTCTGCCGATATGTTCCGGACGGTAAGGCAACTTTTTGTTGTTAATCAGATTGCGGTTGTCGCTGAAATTATAACTAAGCCCGGCTTGCAGGCCGTCATGCCACGTGTATTGTGCGGATAACTCCATACCGGCGATGCTGGCATCAGCAATATTTGACGTAATCGGGCCACGTTGTCGGCTGTAATCGACCGTAATGAGGTCGTGATAACGTTGATAAAACCCGTTGGTGTTAATCCGCAGATTATTAATGGGAAACCATTCCAGTCCGATATCGCCGCTTGATGTGCGTTCCGGTTTTAAATCAGGGTTGCCGAAAATCAAAAACAACAACTCGGTGTAACTGGGCAAACGGAAGCCGTTACCGGCGGAAGCGCGCGCGGTTAATCCGGGCGTTATGCGGTAAGCGGCTGCGGTTTTAAATAAGAGATGGTTGGCAAACTTGTCGTAGCTTTCCAGCCGGACACCACCTTCCGCGCTGAAATCGCCGATCTTAAAGCGGGTATCGATGAAACCGGCGGTCATCGTGCGTTGATCGTTGAAATTGGATATCGGTGAAGCGCCTTGTTCGTGACGGCCTTGCGCGCCCCAGATTAACTGCCATGCTTTATTATGGCCGTCATCATTAATGAGCATGTGCTGGTTGCGCCAATTCACTAAAAACAAACGGGAAAATACGCCGTTTTTTACAGGACCCGCATTTAAAAATGTCTTGGCCTGGGTATAGCCGAATTGTAATTGGCTGTTCCAATCATCGGTTACGTTGTAATCGAGGTTGCTTTGGCTTAACCAGGTTTCTGCGTGAGCGTGGCTGTTAGCATCGTCTTTTAGCGCTAAAATATCTTTGTTATCAGGGGCAAAGGTATCCGTACCGGTAGCGGAATTCCGGTACAGCACCGAACCCTGCCATTTTAGGCGATTAGTTAATGCGGTTGTGAATTTGAATGTGCCATGGGTGAAATGGCTGGGTTCGCGTTCCGGATTATGGTTATGGTCGGCAAAATTAATGCCGCCGAATGCATCGGCCCGGCTGACTGTTGCGGTTAATCGCGTATTGTTTACATGTAATCCGCCGTGCAGGGTTTCCCGCAGGATGCCGAAACTGCCGCCTTCTACGGACAGGCGTCCGCCGGTTTCTGCACGATCCAGCGTTTGCAGCCGAATCGCGCCGCCTAAAGATTGAAAGGGATGATCGGCGGCGCCGGGGCCGCGTTCGATGTCAATGCTATTAATGGCTTCCGGCGGCAAAGTATCCAGATTAACCAAGCCAGGAACGGTCAAAAGCACCGGAATGCCGTCGATAGACACTAAACCTTGTCCGCCCGCACCGCGCATCATTAATAACCCGGTTTGGCCGAAGCCACCGGTTTTACTGGCGCTGACGCCCGGTAAACCCTGGATGACATCGGCAATGCTGCGCTCATGAGCGACTGTTATGTCTTCTTCATCCAGTTGCTGGGGATTATTAATGTGGTTGGCCAGCGGCTGTTCCGGCGCAGTAATCGTGATGTCCGGTAATTTTTCGATAGCAACAGCCGGTTGCAGGCTGTTTATAGTGCAATACGCCAGAAAAATAAGGATGGAAGTTCGTTTCGCCAATTGATGATTTTGCATAAAAATGCTTCAACCCAATGGGATTGTTATTGTAATTTTAGGATTGCTTGAGTTGGTGATTGAAAATAATCAACCGAAGCAGGGCAAGCAACAGCTAAAAGCGTTAAACCTGACGCCAAGCTGCTTAAGAATCTATTGTTATGTATTAGAAGCTGGATTACAAGCTTTTGCGAACTTTTTTAATTAATCTATAAAGAGTAAAAATAGATTATTTTCGATACGGAAATATTAGCGTATTGTTGCCGTTTTTTTGAGTACTCCGGCTTTAAGTGAACCTGCCGCAAACGGCATCGTCTGAGACAGGTTCGATACGGTAGGTTGTTAACGCGAAACCGGCATCATTAATGCGTTGTAATGCTGGTTCTAACTTATTGAAATTAATTAAAAATTATTAACTACCTTCACCGCGCAACGCTTCGGACAACTCTTTGGCGCTTAAATAGCCTGGATACGTGTTGCCCTTGTCTGAGATGATGAACGGAGTGCCTTTAATGTCGAATTCGGACGCTAATTTCATGTGGGCGTCAACCGGATTAGCGCAAGTCAAATGCTCTAAAGAGCCGTCTTTTTTAGCGGCAGTCAGCGCCTGATTGCGGTCTTTAGCGCACCACACCGAAACGGCTTTATCGTATGAATCAGAAGGTTTGCCCGCGCGCGGTAAAAACAGGTAATTAATGGTGATACCTTCGGCTAAATATTGGTCGATCTCCGAATGCAGCTTACGGCAGTAACCGCAATCGATATCGGTAAAGATATAGACTTTATATTTAGCTATTTTGGGTTTAAAAACAATCATATTGTTTTCGCCCACTTTCATTAATGCTGTTTTACGAACCGCGCCCAGTCTTTCCGCCGTGAGATCCGTGCGATTAGCGACATCAACCACGCGGCCTTGAAACAGATATTTACCGTCTTCAGAGGCGTAATAGATATTGGAACCCATCGTCACTTCATATAAGCCTTTGATTCCAGATGGTTTAATAGCTTCAATTTGCAGTGTCGGCATGGCTTTGGTTAATGCTGCTTTTATCGCCGCTTCGTCAGCCTGAGCCAATGGCGCTAAAAGGATTAACAATAACAGGCCGCTGATCTGGGTGAGTTTAGTCATAATCGTCTCGGTGGAAAGTGAATTGTTATGGTTTTGTGTCAGTAAAGCTTGCGTTATATTGCTACAGTAATCGGTTTTTTAATCGAACCAACGCTGAATATCGACGACCATAGCCGTAGCCATTAATAAAAACAAGAGCGCCATGCCGATTTGTTGGAAAAAAAGTTGTACTTTTTCGGGAATCGGGCTGCCTTTAACGGCCTCGATGCCGAAGAACATCAGATGACCGCCATCCAGCACCGGTATCGGGAGTAAGTTTAAGACGCCTAAACTGACGCTGACCAAGGCCATAAACCTAATAAACGCGACAAAGCTTATGGTAGCGGATTGTCCGGCGATTTTGGCAATGCCGATAGGTCCGCTTAGATTTTTGACGGAAACTTTGCCGATAAACATTTTGCCCATCATTTTAAGCATAGTGATGGCGTTGTCGTATGTCATGGTTAATGCTGCCGGAATGGCTTCAAGCGGGGGCAGCGAATGTTCCACCAGTACGGTTTTCAGCAAATCTTTCGGCATGGTCATGGCGGCGCCGATTTTGCCTTCGGGCTGATTGGATTCGGAGGAGACGCTTTTTGGCGTAACGGTTAAAGCCAGCTCCGCGCCTTGACGATTAATGATGACTTTAACCGGCGTACCCGGTTTCTTTTTGACGAAACCGATCCATTGGTCGACATTCTTGAATTCCGTACCGTCGGCGCTGATGATGGCGTCGTCTTTTTTCAGACCTGCGGCCTGTGCCGCGCTGTCGGGAAATACTTCCGCCACTACAGGGTAATAATTGGGCAATTTGGGAGTGAAACCTAAACGGTCGTAAAGTTTTTCCGAATCCTGAGTGTCGCTTTCGCCTAAATGTAGCTCTTTAACCGCTTGTTCGTCGGCGCTGTTTTTTACTTTAACGCGGATGTTGGGTTCGCCGTCCATCGCCAGGGTGATTAATGTGGTCATGGCGTCGGTCCAGGTTGGGGTAAGTTTATCGTTGACGGCAAGAATTTCTTCCCCTTCCACAAAACCGGCGGCTTGTGCCAGCGTTCCCGGTTTCATTTCGCCCAACACCGGTCTTAAGCCGGTTTCGCCTATCACCAGTACACCCCAAAACAGTGTGATTGCCAGCATAATATTAAATGCCGGACCTGCGGAAACGATGGCGGTGCGCACCCACAAGGGTTGCCGGTTGAAGGCGTACGGCAAGTCTTCCGGTTTTACCGGTCCTTCGCGTTCGTCAACCATTTTTACGTAACCGCCTAAAGGAATGGCGGAAATGACATATTCGGTGTCTTCAGGAGATTTTTGCCGGGACCAGAGTACCTTGCCGAAGCCGACCGAAAAACGGAGGACTTTTACGCCGGTTTTGCGCGCAACCCAAAAATGGCCGAATTCGTGGAAGGAAACCAGTATGCCGATGGCAAGGATGAAAAAAAACAGGGTATGTAATAATTCCATTAATGAATTAACTCAGTAATGATCTCTTTAGCTACTGTACGGGCTTTTTGGTCGTGTTCAAGAATAATTTCCAGACTATCCGCTGCTGTGACGGCAATGGCGGCCATGGTTCGTTCGATTATGACCGGAATATCGGTAAATTTAATACGTCTGTCTAAAAACGCTTCGACCGCAATTTCATTAGCTGCGTTCAATACTGTCGGCATGGTGCCGCCCGCGTTAATGGCGTTATAAGCCAGACGCAGACAGGGAAAACGCTGTAAATTCGGTTCTTCAAAATCCATACGGCGTACATCGAATATATTCAATGGTTTAGCGCCGGAATCGAAACGTTCCGGCCAAGCCATCGCGTGAGCGATGGGGATGCGCATGTCAGGGTTGCCCATTTGCGCCAGCACGGTGCCATCCACATAATCGACCATGGAATGAATGACGCTTTGCGGATGTATGACCACCTGAATCTGTTCCGGTTTCATATTAAACAGCAAACAGGCTTCGATCATTTCCAAGCCTTTGTTCATCATGGTGGCCGAATCTACCGAAATTTTCTTACCCATATCCCAATTCGGATGAGCGACCGCCTGTTCGGGCGTAACATGCGCCATCTGATCGATGGGCATTTCCCGGAACGGCCCACCCGACGCCGTTAATAAAATGCGGCGGACCTGCTTGCCGTCGGTGCCGGTTTTATAGTGTGCGGGCATGCACTGGAAAATGGCGTTGTGCTCGCTGTCGATAGGTAGCAAATGAGCGCCTGAATGATTAATGGCGTCCATGAAGATATCGCCGGACATTACCAAAGCTTCTTTATTGGCGAGTAACACGGTTTTGCCTGCTTTCGCCGCAGCTAGACTGGGTAATAACCCGGCAGCGCCGACGATGGCGGCCATCACCGAGTCGACTTCGTCCAGTGTTGCAACGGTTTCCAATGCCGATGCTCCCGATAGAACTTTTATATCGGAAACCGGTGAGCTACTGATTTTACGGCTGAATTTCTCCGCTAGGCCTTCATTAACGACGACTGCATACTGCGGATGATGGGCAAGGCATTGTTCAAATAAACCGTCGATATTCCCATTTGCCGTTAAGGCGACGACTTTGTAGAGATGTGGATGCCGTGCGGCGACATCCAGTGTGCTGACGCCGATTGAACCGGTTGCGCCCAGAATGCATAAGCCTTTCATTGGGTTGTCCCGGTGGCTTGGGCGTTTTCAATCATCCAATAGATGATGTAAATGCCGGAATAGAACACCGGTATGGCGGCGATCATGCTGTCGATGCGATCCAATATGCCACCGTGACCGGGTAGCAGGGAGCCGCTGTCTTTTTGTCCGCTTTTCCGTTTAACCACGCTGAAAAACAGGTCGCCGTAGATGGAGATTAACACCGTTAAGACCGAAAGTAGAATGATGTCGGATGCATTCATTAACGGGAATTTATAAATCAGGCTCAATACAACGCCGCAGATTACTGCAGACGCCAGCGCGCCGTAAAATCCTGCGGTGGTTTTGCCTGGGCTGATTTCCGGCGCCAATTTGGTTTTGCCGAATTTTTTGCCGACGAAATAAGCACTTACGTCCGCAGCCCAGATTAATAGTAATAAGTACAAGGCCATTTCGCTGCCGTATAACAGCCGCAGCCTGACGAAGAACATCCAGGCCAGCACCAGAATCGCACCGCCCATCCAGGCCTTTTGTTTGGTGGTTAATTCCAGATTTAAAACGCCGTTCGGAGTGTGTTTGATTAATATCATGACCAGCACCCAGAAGATCACTGCCGGGACTACCAACCATTCAATGATGCCGGAATAATAGCGGACGTCAGGCACATTCAGGTATTCCATAAACGTGCTGATGGATGTCCAGCCGGATTTTTTGGCGTGTTGGTAGATACCTTGCTGGGCGGTTTCTATTAAGTAATACGTGGCTTCAAGAAATTGCGTCCATAATTGAATAAACAGCATGGGAAGTATCAAAGCCAATAAAAACAGATACTTTTGTTTACGTTCATGGATGCCGATCAGTCCGCTCCACTCCCATGCGGCCAGCAGGATTATCATCCCCATCAGTAAGGAAAACAAATCAGCCGGTAATTTGAAGACCGCCAGAATTATTAATGGCGCCAGTATAGCCGCCGTGATCACTCGTTGTTGTAACATCGTTAATACTAGGTTGTAAGCGTTATTGTTTTATTTAAGATTTGTTCGCCAGTATGGCCGAAACGGCGCTGACGGCTTTTAAAACTAAGGATGGCGTCGTCCATTGCTTTATCGTCGAAGTCCGGCCACAGGGCAGGGGTGAAGTAAAGCTCGGTATAGGCCAGTTGCCACAGCATAAAATTACTGACCCGCTCTTCGCCGCCGGTTCTGATGAACAGATCGGGATCGGGCAGGCCGGCTGTCGACAGATGCGCTTCGATTAATTGCGGCGTGATGGGCTGAGGAGCCAATACGCCAGCCGCCGTTTTATCGGTGATTTGCTGCATGGCCTGGCACATATCCCAATGACCGCCGTAATTTGCGGCAATCACCAGAGTTAATGCCGTGTTATTTTGGGTTTGCAGCTCGCCCGACTGCATTTTCGCCTGCAATGCAGAAGGGAACGCGGTACGGTCGCCGATAAACAGCAGGCGGATGCCGTTTTTGTCCAAAGTATCGATTTCTCTTTGTAAGGTTTCGATAAATAAGGACATTAATAAGGAAACTTCATCTTTCGGCCGCCGCCAGTTTTCGCTGCTGAACGCAAACAAGGTTAATACTTCCACGCCTAAATTGCCGCAGTGTTCCACGACTTTTCTGACGGTTTTGACGCCCGCCTGATGACCGAATGCGCGCGGCATTCGTTTTTGTTCGGCCCATCTGCCGTTACCATCCATGATAATAGCAATATGGCGCGGAATACCGTTATCGGTGGCTAAGCTTGAATGCTCCGCAGCAGGCACGTGAATTCCCTAAATCGACATCAGGTCGGCTTCTTTGGTTTCCAACAGTTTTTCGACCTCTTTAACATACTGGTCGGTTAATTTTTGAATTTTTTCTTCAGCGCCTCGGGCTTCGTCTTCGGAAATTTTTTTGTCTTTTAGCGCGTCTTTAATTTCCGTGTTGGCGTCGCGGCGGATATTCCTGATCGAAACGCGACCGTTTTCCGCTTCATTTTTAACGATTTTCACCAGATTCCGTCGGCGTTCTTCGGTTAAGGCTGGTAACGGGATGCGGATAACCATACCGTTGGTGGCGGGATTCAAGCCGAGATCGGATTTAAGAATCGCTTTTTCAATGACGGATACCATGTTCTTTTCCCAAGGCGTTACCGTCAAGGTGCGTGCGTCTTCCACGGCAATATTGGCAACCTGCGATAAGGTGGATTCGTTGCCGTAATAGGGGACGGATATTTGATCCAGCAAGCTGGGGTGCGCCCGTCCGGTTCTGATTTTATCGAATTCGTGTTTTAACGCTTCAATGCTTTTATCCATGCGGGTGGCGGCATTTTGCTGAATATCGCTGATCATTTCAATTACCTCGTTCAATAAGAGAGCCAATCTCTTCGCCTAACATCAACCGTTTGATCGCTCCTTGTTCGAAAATATTCATGACGCGCATAGGGACGTTGTTGTCCCGGCATAAAACCAGAGCCGTCGTATCCATGACGTTCAGGCGCTGATCCAAGGCTTCATCGTAGGTTAAGCGCGGATAAAATATGGCATTTTTGACTTTTTCAGGATCGGCGGAATAAACGCCTTTAACTTTGGTGGCCTTAATCATTAATTCCGCATTAATCTCAATCGCCCGCAAGCTGGCTGCAGAGTCGGTCGTAAAAAACGGGTTGCCGGTTCCCGCCGCAAACACAACGACACGGCCTTTTTCCAAATGTCGCACGGCGCGGCGGCGAATGAAATCTTCACAAACCTGGTTAATTTTTAAGGCCGACATTACTCTGACCGGTTGGCCCAGATGTTCGATAGCATCCTGCATGGCGAGGGCATTAATCACCGTCGCCAGCATGCCCATCTGATCGCCGGTGACCCGGTCCAACCCTTCCGACGCTTTTTGTGCGCCGCGTAAAATATTGCCGCCGCCGATCACTAGGCCGATTTGTATGCCCATGTCGCATAACTCTTTGATCTCCATAGCTAAGCGTTTGAGGATATCGGCGTCGATACTGCCGCCGGTTTCGCTCATTAATGCTTCGCCGCTCAGTTTTAGCAAAATCCTTTTACAAATAGTCTGAGTCATTATTAATCAACCGTTAGCTGTTGTGGGGTTGGTTTATTAAACTTGCGCTTAGCTGCCTTTGACTTGCGCCATGACTTCGGCGGCAAAATCTTCTTCTTTCTTTTCAATGCCTTCGCCGACTTCATAGCGGGCAAAGCGGATCACCTTATTCGATTTTGATGTCACCAGTTTAGCGATGGTTTGTTTGTCGTCTTTGATGAACGGCTGTCCCAGTAGGGTGACTTCTGCTAGGAATTTACTGATTCTGCCGCTGACCATTTTTTCGATAATGTCGGCAGGTTTACCGCTTTCGGCCGATTGGGCGCGGAAAATTTCTTTTTCTTTCTCAATAGTTTCAGGAGAAACCTGATCTTCCGACACGCATATTGGGCGGCTCGCCGCAATGTGCATGGCAATGTCTTTGCCCAGTTCGGCATCGGCTGATGCTAATTCAACAATAACTCCGATTTTGCTGCCGTGCAGGTAACAGGCGGTGCCGCCGCTGGCCGTTTGGTATTTTTCAAACCGTCTGACTGTGATGTTTTCGCCCAGCTTGGCGATCAGCCCGCGGCGAGTGTCTTCAACGCTTTGTCCGTCCGCCAATGGCATCGCCATCAGTTGCTCCAAATCCGCGACTTCGGCAGTTAATAAACCGGTGGCAACCGATTTGACGTAATTAACAAAGTCGTCGGCTTTGGCGACGAAATCGGTTTCGCAATTCACTTCAACCATCGCCACCGCTTTTGCGTCTGCGCTGGTTTGTACGCCGATTAATCCTTCCGCGGCAATACGCCCGGATTTTTTATCGGCTTTAGCCAAACCGGCTTTACGCATGTTTTCAATGGCCAGTTCCATGTCGCCATTGGCTTCGACCAGGGCTTTTTTGCATTCCATCATGCCGGAACCGGTACGCTCACGCAATTCTTTAACCATTGCTGCGCTAATGTTTTCGCTCATTTTGTCTGTTCTCGCTATCTTAAATCTGTATAAAAACGCCTCCGGCAGGAGGCGTTTGATAAGCATTTGCCTGTACGCCGGAACCTGAGAAACAGGCAACCGGGTTTAAAAATATTATTGGTTTACTTCGGTTTCTTCAACAAAATCATCGGCTTTTGCAGATAAACCCAAAACTGCGGATTTGGCGTCCAGCACCGAGGTAGCGGCGCTTTCACAGTACAGTTTGACTGCGCGGATGGAGTCGTCATTGCCGGGAATAACGTAATCGACATTTTCCGGCGAATTGTTGGAGTCGACAATGCCCACGACCGGAATGCCAAGTTTCTTAGCTTCGCTGATGGCGTTTTTTTCGTAACCGACATCCAATACAAAGATAAGGTCGGGAACGCCTTTCATATCTTTAATACCGCCCAAGCTGCGTTCCAGCTTTTCCATTTCGCGCTCCATGCCCAATGCTTCTTTTTTGCCGAATTTTTGGTACAAGGTGCCGTCCGCTTTCATGGTTTCCAGCTCTTTCAGGCGGGAAACCGATTTTTTAATGGTTTTGAAGTTGGTTAACATACCGCCGAGCCAACGGTGGTTAACGTAGGGCATTCCGCAACGGATCGCTTCTTCCGCGACGACTTTACGCGCTGCTTTTTTGGTGCCTACAAATAAAATGGTGCCTTTGTTGGCCGCCATTTGGCCGATATAATTCATCGCGTCATTGAAAAGGGGAAGCGATTTTTCCAAGTTAATGATATGGATTTTGTTACGGGATCCGTAAAGGTAATTAGCCATTTTGGGATTCCAGTAACGGGTTTGGTGTCCGAAATGAACCCCTGCTTCCAGCATTTCACGCATTGATACTGCCGACATTAATTTCTCCTAAGATTTATTGCCGAAATATGAAGGTTATGCGAAACCTCGATTTCGAGTTGGGTTGCGCCTCTGCTTACCCCGTCTGATAACCGGTAATACCAAGATAAAACCGGCACCCTATCATGCGTGACGATAAGCGTGAGTATTTATTGTGTAAATCAACTCGTCTTTATACCATAATCGGCTTTTTACAACAAGCCGAACTCTGATAAACTCTCATAATTTAAGTGGAAGGCAAAAGCTAAAAGCCGTTTCTGTGTTTTTGAGTCTTGTGCCTATCGCCTTTAACCTGTTTTCTTATGTCCATCATTATTAAAACCGAAAGCGAGATCGAAAAAATGCGGATTGCCGGTAAATTGGCGTCCGAGGTTCTGGAAATGATTGCGCCGCATGTCGTTGTCGGCGTTACCACCGATGAGTTGAACGATATCTGCCATGACTACATCGTTAATGTGCAACAATGCATTCCGGCGCCGCTCAATTACCGCGGTTTTCCTAAATCGATCTGCACGTCGATTAATCAGACGGTTTGCCACGGAATACCCAGCAGCAAAAAACTGAAATCGGGCGATATCGTTAATATCGATATCACGATTATTAAAGACGGGTATCACGGCGATACCAGCAAGATGTTCTGTGTCGGCGACGTTAGCCCCCATGCCAAACGATTGGTGTCGATTACTCAGGAAGTCATGTATCTCGGTATCAAGCAGGTCAAGTCTGGCGCAACTTTGGGCGACATCGGCCACGTCATCCAAAAATACGCCGAAAACAATCGTTATTCTGTGGTGAGGGAGTTTTGCGGCCACGGGATTGGGAAAAATTTTCATGAAGATCCCCATGTTCTGCATTTCGGCAGGGCGGGCGAGGGCGAAGTGCTGGAAGCCGGTATGATTATCACCATAGAACCGATGTTGAACCTGGGCAAACGCCACGTCAAAGTACTGTCGGACGGCTGGACCGCCGTCACTAAAGATCACAGCCTGTCCGCGCAATGGGAGCATACCGTGCTGGTGACGGAACAGGGTTATGAAGTCCTGACCTTGCGGCAGGAAGAATCCGGCTTGCTATGAACGCGAAGATTCCTGCAGATTGGTTTACCGGCAAGGACAGGCTGCAAAAGTTTAAACAATTAATTAAAGAAAAAGAGCTTGCTCTGCGGGAAGCGTTCGATCCCCATCAGTCGGTTAAACATTTATTAAATGAAAAATCCGATTTTATCGATGAAATTTTGACGGCGAGCTGGCGGCATTTTCTGGCTGATAAGGCCGACAGACTTAGTCTGGTTGCTGTCGGAGGTTACGGCAGACGAGAGCAGTTTCCGCATTCGGATATTGATTTTCTGATACTTCTGGATCACGACAACAGTGCCGTTTATCAGGAAGCATTAACCCAGTTTCTGACGTTTCTGTGGGATATCGGCCTGAAACCCGGTCAAAGCGTCCGTACGATAGCCCAATGTGTCGCAGTTGCCCAAGAGGATCAGACGATCATGACCAGTATCATGGAAAATCGTTTGGTTGACGGCAATCAGGCGCTGTATCAGGCTTTGCGGGAAGAAATTACGCCTGAAAAAATCTGGCCGTCCGACCAGTTTTTTGCCGCCAAAATGCTGGAACAGCAATTACGACATGCCAAATACCACGACACCGCATACAACCTGGAACCGAATATTAAAGAAGGTCCGGGCGGCTTGCGCGATATGCAGATTATCACCTGGGTATTCAAACGCCATTACAATTCCAAAACCCTGCGCGAATTAATCCAATACGGATTTTTGCCGGCATCCGAGTACGACCAGCTCATTGCTGCGCTGCATGTACTGTGGCGTATCCGTTACGCCCTGCATTTGCTGACCAATCGCGGCGAAGACCGGCTGATTTTCGACTATCAAAGAGAACTGGCTCGACAGTTCGGCTTTGCTTCCGGGCAAGATCAGCAGCAAAGAAATCAGGATGTCGAGCAGTTCATGCAGTTTTATTTCAAAACCATTCTGGAATTGCAACGGCTTAACGAAATGCTGTTGCAGTTGTTTAACGAGCGCTTTGTCATTGCCGACAATGCCGGTGCGCCCGTCCCGTTAAATGATAATTTTGTTATTATTAATCAGTATATTGAAGCGAAAGACGACCAAGTATTCAAACGCCGGCCGCTGGCTTTGCTGGAAATCTTTCTTATTTTGCAGAAAAACACATCGCTGAAGGGGGTGAGGGCAACGACGATCAGGCTGATCCGCAAAAATCTTGATCTGATTAATGACGATTTCCGGTATGACAAGCAGGCAAATCAATTGTTTATGGAGATTTTCCGGCAACCGCAAGGCGTCACCCACGTGTTGCGGCGGATGAACCGTTACGGCATTCTGGCGGCGTATCTGCCTTGTTTTGCCAATATTGTCGCCCGGATGCAGTACGATTTGTTCCACATCTACACGGTGGATGAGCATACGCTGTTTGTGATCCGCAATTTGCGGCGTTTTTCGTTGGCGAAACACCAGGAAGAATTGCCCTTCTGCAATGATGTCTTTGCCTTGATCGACAAGCCGGAAATTTTGTATATCTCGGCGTTATTTCACGATATCGCTAAAGGCCGCGGCGGCGATCATTCCACCGTCGGAGAAGAAATTGCCAGAGATTTTTGCCGTCAGCACGACTTTTCTTCGCACGATCTTAAGCTGGTCACTTGGCTGGTCAGGCATCATTTAATCATGTCGATGACTGCGCAGCGTAAGGACATCAGCGATCTGGATGTAGTGCATGAGTTTGCTCAGAAAGTAGGCAGTATCGAATACCTGAACCACTTGTATTTATTAACGGTGGCCGATATTCGCGCAACAAATCCAGAGTTGTGGAATTCCTGGAAGGATTCCTTGCTACGCGATCTGTATGCGGCAACGCACAACGCCTTGCGGCGCGGCTTGCAAAACCCGCTGGCGCTGAAGGATCGCATTCTGGAACATAAAAAAGAAGCGAGAGACGAATTAATCGCGCTCGGCTTAACCGACGCCGGGCTTGAAAAACTGTGGCGTCTCGTTACCGACGAGTATTTCTTGCGCTACACCAGCGAGGAAATTGTCTGGCACAGCAAAGCCATCGCTTCCTGCAGTGAACAAGCCTTACCTTTGGTGATGCTGCGTTCCCAAACCCGGCGCGGCAGTGCGGAGGTATTCGTGTATGCGAAAAATGCCGGAGCTATCTTTTCCATTTGCACCGCCACATTAGACCAACTGGGTCTGACCATTCTGGATGCCCGGATTATGTCGACGGACGATGGTTATGTGCTGAACAGTTTTCAAGTGCTGGAGCAGACGGGGGAACCCATTAATGAGCCGTACCGCATTAAGCATATTTGCAATATTTTGCAAAATAACCTGGAAAATCAATATGTCAAAGAGCATAAAAACATACATCGGCTGTCCAGGCAGGCTAAGCATTTTCCGATTCCGACGAAAATTCTATTTCATGCCGATCAGCTTAATAACCAGACCATCCTGGAGTTAATCACGACGGATCATTCAGGGTTACTGTCTAAGGTTGGTCGTGTCTTCAACCGGCAAGACATTAATCTGCACAGTGCGCGCATCATTACCATAGGCAGTAGGGCAGAAGATATGTTTTCGATTACTGATTTGCAGGGCGAACCTATTACCGATCCCGATAAACAAGAGCAACTTCGTCAGGAATTAATCAGAGTGTTGGATAGTCATGCGCCGAAACAAGCGGCCTGATTAATCATTAAACGATGGGCTGGCCGCGAGCAAGCTTAGGTAAATCGCCATCAATGCCCATCGCCATCCGCATTACCTTGTGTTTGGCCGGGGACAGCCGTTCGGCGAGGCCCAAACTTAAATTACGCAGAATTTTAACCGGCAGGATTTCATTGCTGAAGACGTGATAGAAGGCATCCATCACGGTCATCATTTTCAGATTTTCCGTGCGGCGCATAGTTTCATAGCGCCGAAGCACCTTTAGATCGTCAGGATCGAGACCGTTCCGGGCGGCTTCAACCAGTACTTCGCCCAGCGCCGCCGCATCCAGGAACCCGATATTGACGCCTTGTCCGGCCAATGGATTAATCATGTGAGCGGCGTCGCCCACCAGCGCCACGCCCGGCTTGACATAGGCTTGCGCATGTTGTCGTTTAAGCGGAAAACTGGCGGTAGCCAACACTTTGACCTGTCCTAGTTCCGGCGGAAACGCCGCCATTAACTCGTCCTGTAAAGCAGCTAAAGACAAAGCTTGCAGCCGTTTGACTTCATCGGGCGAGTTATACCACACCAATGAGCCGTAATGTCCCGGCAATGGCAGAAACGCTTGCGGGCCGGATGGCAGAAAGCGTTGCCAGGTGATGTCCTGCTGACCGTATTCGGTTTCAACATACAGAACCAGCGCATGTTGTTGATAATCCCAGCTGGTCACGCCCAGATTAACGGTTTGTCTGACCCTGGAATTGCCGCCGTCCGCGGCTACCAGCAGTTTTGCCGTCAAAACAGACTGGTCGCCCAGCGTAATATGGCTAAAACGGTCAGGCGAGTACTCGATTTTTTGAATGGACGCCGGTGAGATTAATGATATGTTGTCGAATGCAGCCAAGCGTTCCAGCAAAGCCAGTTGAATCACGCGATTTTCCACGATGTAGCCGAGCTGTGGAAAGTTGATGTCGTCGCTACGGAATTCGGTGTCGCCCGCCGTTTCCCACACCCGCATACGCCGAAAAGGGCACAAGCGGCGCTGTTCAATACCTTGCCAGGCGCCTACGGTTTCAAGAATGGCTTTGGAAGCCATGCTCAGCGCGGATACCCGCAAGTCGTGCGGTTGATCCGGAGAAAACGCCTGCGGCGGCGAGTTTTCAATCACTGCGACCTGTAACGGGCTGTCGCCCAGGCTACACGCCAATGCCGCGCCGACCATGCCGCCGCCAACAATAACTACATCAAAATTTTGGGTCATAAACAATTATTAATGACAACGGTGAATCAGAATACCTGACTAATAATTATGCACTACACCTAGCGTGTTTTGCCTAATTAATGTGCTAAAAGATAACATAGAAAAACGATTTGACGCGTTCTCCGATGTTTTTCTGAAAAAGAGGGCTGAAAACTTGCAGGGGTCGGTAAAAACACCGCGTGACAAAAAAGCATCAAATCCGTATAATTTAGGGGTTTTGCCGCCTAGCGGCCTACTGATAAAAAATCGGCGAAGGCGCCGAAACAAGGGTGAATCGAGCAGCCTCAACCCTTAAGATCCATAACTTCAGAGGTATCCATGAACCAACGTCATTTGCCATCCAGACAGGGATTATACGATCCGCGCAACGAACACGATGCGTGCGGTGTGGGCTTTATCGTCCACATAAAAGGTCAAAAAAGCCATGCTATAGTCCGTCAGGGATTGGATTTGTTAGAAAATTTAACACATCGCGGCGCGGTGGGGGCAGACCCTTGCGCGGGCGACGGCGCTGGGATATTGCTGCAAATACCCGATGCTTTTTTTCAAGCGGAATGCAAACAGCTGGGTATTAATTTGCCTGCAGCGGGTGATTATGCGGTCGGCATGGTATTTTTGCCCCGTAACGAAGCCGATCGCAAAACGTGCGAAGCGTTATTAATCAAGTATATAGAGCAAGAGCAGGCTGTCTTTTTAGGTTGGCGCGATGTGCCGGTCGACAACCGTGATCTGGGTTACTCGGTAAAACCGGTCGAACCTGCTATCCGGCAGATTTTTATCGGTCGCGGTGCTGCCTGCGCCAATCAGGATGCTTTTGAGCGAAAATTGTTTGTTATCCGCAAGCAAGCGGAAAACGCCGTCCGCGATTTGAAATTGGATAACGGCCATGCTTTTTACGTGCCGTCCCTGTCTTCGCGCACCATCGTGTATAAAGGGATGTTGCTGGCCAATCAGGTAGGCACCTTTTTCCCAGACCTGAAAGATGAGCGCATAATAAGCGCATTGGCGTTAGTGCATCAGCGGTTTTCCACCAATACCTTTCCCACCTGGGATTTGGCGCACCCGTTCCGGATGATTGCGCACAACGGTGAAATTAATACCTTAACCGGCAACGTCAACTGGATGGCGGCAAGACGCCACTCCATTGCTTCAGCCGTATTGGGCGACGATATCCATAAGCTGTGGCCATTAATAGCCGATGGGCAATCCGATTCCGCCTGTTTCGATAACGCGCTGGAGTTATTAATCGCCGGTGGTTATTCTATGGCTCACGCCATGATGTTGTTAATTCCGGAGGCCTGGGCGGGCAATGATTTAATGGAAGAAAAGCAGCGCGCCTTTTACGAATACAACGCGGCATTAATGGAGCCGTGGGACGGCCCCGCGGCCGTGGCGTTTACCGATGGCCGCCAAATCGGCGCGACGCTGGATCGCAATGGCTTGCGACCGGCGCGTTATCTGGTAACGGATGACGATTTCGTCATCATGGCGTCGGAAATGGGTGTGCTTGAGCCACCACAACACAAAATCGTCAAAAAATGGCGTTTGCAGCCCGGTAAAATGCTATTAATCGACACCGAACAGGGCCGGATTATCGATGATGCCGAACTAAAAGCACAGTTGGCTAATTCCCATCCGTATGCGGATTGGCTGAGCCAAACGCAAATTCATCTTGCCAAATTACCGCCGGAAGTCGCTGCTATGGCGCCTGACGCCCGTATTTTGCTGGATCGTCAGCAAGCGTTCGGTTACACGCAGGAAGATATTGAGTTTTTGATGAAACCGATGGCGCAGACCGGACAGGAAGCGATCGGATCGATGGGGATCGACACGGCTCTGGCTGTGTTATCGCAACGTCCCAGATTGTTGTATGATTATTTTAAACAAGGTTTTGCTCAGGTTACCAATCCGGCCATCGATCCGATCCGCGAAGAGCTGGTCATGTCTTTGGTTTCCTTTATCGGACCAAGACCGAATTTATTCGGTCTTGACGAAGGCGGCACCCACATGCGTCTTGAAGTGGAACAGCCGATATTAACTAACCAGGATCTGGAAAAAATCCGCCGTATTGAAATCCGTACGGACGGCGCATTTAAAACCAAAACTTTAAGCTTGTGCTATCCCAGCGACATGGGCGCAAGCGGCATGGCAACGGCGCTGGAACGCTTGTGTCAAGCCGCTAAACAGGCGGTTGAAGACGGCAATAATATTTTAATATTGTCTGACCGCGATATGGATGCCACCCACGTCGCCATACCGGCGCTGCTGGGGACATCGGCTGTCCATCATTTTTTAACCTGTGAAGGTTTGCGGACGAGTGTCGGTTTGGTGATCGAAACAGGCGAAGCGCGCGAAGTGCAACATTTCTGTCTGCTTGCCGGATACGGCGCGGAAGCCATTAATCCTTATCTGGCTTTCGATACCTTATCTAATTTGTGCGAAAAAATACCCGGTCTCAGCGAGTATGAGGCGCACAAGCATTACGTCAAAGCAGTCGCTAAAGGCTTGCTAAAAGTCATGTCTAAAATGGGTATTTCCACTTATCAATCTTACTGTGGAGCACAGATTTTTAACGCCATCGGTTTGTCGGAGCCGTTTTTAGACAAATATTTCACCGGCACGACCAGCACGACAGAGGGTGCGGGTTTGGCGGAAATTAGCGAAGAAACCGTGCGCCGCCATCGCTTGGCCTTCGGCAATGCGCCTTTGTTGAAAGATGCGCTGGATTTAGGCGGCGAATACGCTTACCGTGTGCGCGGCGAAGCGCATGCCTGGACACCAGCGTCCATCAGTAAGCTGCAACATGCAACCCGTAGCAACAGCCGGGAACAGTTCGATGAATTTTGCCGATTAATCGATGAGCAAAACGAAAACCTGCTGACCTTGCGCGGATTAATGTCCTTTAATGAAGCTGAAACACCGGTGCCGTTGGAAGAAGTCGAGTCCGCATCGGAAATCGTCAAACGTTTTGCTACCGGCGCCATGTCGTTCGGCTCGATTTCATACGAAGCGCACACCACGTTGGCAATCGCTATGAACCGGATTGGGGGTAAATCCAATACCGGCGAAGGCGGCGAACTGCCGGAGCGCTTCAAGCCGCTGCCGAACGGCGATTCCAAACGTTCTGCCATCAAGCAGGTTGCTTCAGGCCGTTTTGGCGTTACTACCGAATATCTGGTTAATGCCGACGATATCCAAATTAAAATTTCACAAGGCGCTAAGCCTGGCGAAGGCGGGCAGTTGCCGGGGCATAAAGTCGACGCCACCATTGCTAAGGTCAGACATTCTACACCCGGCGTCGGCTTGATTTCGCCGCCGCCGCATCACGATATTTATTCGATTGAAGATCTGGCTCAGCTTATTCACGATCTGAAAAACGTTAATCCCAGCGCGCGGATCAGCGTTAAATTAGTGTCGGAAGTCGGCGTCGGCACTGTTGCTGCGGGCGTTTCAAAGGCCCATGCCGACCACGTGACTATTGCAGGGTATGACGGCGGCACAGGCGCCAGCCCGATGACATCCATAAAACATGCAGGCTTGCCTTGGGAAATCGGCCTTGCCGAAACTCATCAAACTCTGGTTTTGAACAAGTTGCGCGGCCGTATTGCCGTGCAGGTTGACGGCGGCTTGCGGACGGGCAGGGATGTGATAATCGGCGCTTTGCTCGGTGCGGACGAGTTCGGTTTTGCTACCGCGCCATTAATCGTAGCAGGCTGCATTATGATGCGTAAATGCCATCTCAATACCTGTCCGGTCGGCGTGGCTACGCAAGATCCGGAATTGAGAAAACGCTTTACGGGACAACCGGAACATGTCGTTAACTATTTCTTCCTAGTCGCCGAAGATGTGCGCCGCTGGATGTCAAAGCTGGGTTTCCGTACCATTAACGAAATGATAGGTCGTTCTGATAAGCTGAATATGCAGTCGGCATTGGCGCATTGGAAGTCTCAAGGTCTTGACTTCAGCCGTATATTCTATAAGCCGGAAGTTGACGAGCACACCGCGGTGTACCAGTCTGAAGCGCAGGATCACGGCTTGGAAAATGCACTGGATCATGAGTTAATAAAACAGGCGGCTCCCGCGTTGGAAGCTGGAAAACCGGTGCAGATTACTATTCCGATTCGCAACATTAATCGAACATTCGGCGCCATGTTGTCAGGCGAAGTGGCTAAACGTTACGGCCATAAAGGCTTGCCGGACGATACCATTGCCATTAATGTAAAAGGTACCGCCGGACAAAGTTTTGGCGCATTTTTGGCACAGGGCGTTTCGATCCAGTTGCAAGGCGACGGCAACGATTATGTCGGTAAAGGCATGAGCGGCGGCCGGATTGCCATTATGCCGCCCAAAGACTGCAACATTAATCCGGCGGAAAACATCATCGTCGGTAATACCGTTTTGTACGGCGCGATCAGCGGCGAATGTTATTTCAACGGCGTGGCCGGTGAGCGCTTTGCTGTGCGTAATTCCGGCGCGATTGCCGTCGTTGAAGGCGTCGGCGACCACGGTTGCGAATACATGACCGGCGGTGTGGTGGTCGTGTTGGGTTCAACCGGGCGCAATTTTGCCGCCGGGATGTCCGGCGGTATCGCTTATGTGCTGGATGAAAAAGGTGATTTCGAACGCCGCTGTAATATGGCTATGGTTGCGCTCGAACCGGTTCCCTCAGATGACGATGCACTGGAAGCAACGGGGCATCAAGGCGGCGACATGCAAACGCATGGCCGCGTTCAGATTATGACGGATATGACTCGCCACGATGCGGTGCGTTTGAAACGCTTGATAGAAAACCACAGGCATTATACCAGCAGCCAGCGCGCCCAAGAGATTTTGGATAACTGGAGCGAATATCTGCCGCGGTTTATAAAAGTCATGCCGGTAGAGTACAGAAAAGCCCTACAACAAAATCAGGCATTGCAAGCAACTGCAGCTGCATAATAGTTAATTAATAAGGTCGACATCATGGGTAAACCAACAGGGTTTATGGAAATTTCTCGGGCTGACAGGAAATATGCACCTGCCGGCGAACGCATTAAGCATTATCGCGAATTCGTGCTGGTTCCAGCGGATGCGGAAATCTCTACTCAAGGCGCGCGCTGTATGGATTGTGGAATCCCGTACTGCCACAATGGCTGCCCGATTAATAACATCATTCCGGACTGGAATGAAATGGTGTACCGCGAAGATTGGCAGAATGCCTTGGCTATACTGCACAGCACCAATAACTTTCCTGAGGTTACCGGACGGATTTGCCCTGCGCCTTGCGAAGCGGCATGCACATTGAATCTGACCGACCAGCCGGTGACGATTAAGTCTATCGAGTGCGCCATCGTCGATAAAGGCTGGAACATGGGCTGGATAAAGCCGCAAATTCCTTTGCAAAAAACCGGCAAACGCGTTGCCGTGATTGGTTCGGGTCCGGCAGGCATGGCCTGCGCCCAGCAATTGGCGCGTGCGGGCCACGAAGTCGTGGTGTACGAAAAAAACGACCGAATCGGTGGTTTGCTTCGTTACGGTATTCCCGATTTCAAGATGGAAAAACACCATATCGACCGGCGTATAGCGCAAATGCAGGCGGAAGGCGTTAAATTCAGGCCCAACAGCCATGTCGGCGCAAATATTTCTGCGCAAGACTTATTAACGAATTACGACGCCGTTGTGTTGGCGGTCGGCTCGGAAAAGCCGCGCGATCTGGAAGTGCCGGGGCGCAATGAACTGGACGGCGTATATTTCGCCATGGACTTTTTACGTCAGCAAAACAAACGTAATGCGGGTGATGTAATTCCCGATGACGTTGCTATCAGCGCCACCGGCAAGCATGTGGTGGTGATTGGCGGCGGCGATACCGGTTCCGACTGTATCGGCACGTCGATCCGGCAAGGCGCAGCATCCGTTACCCAGATTGAAATTCTGCCCAAACCGCCGGAAAAAGAAAATAAATTAATGACTTGGCCGCTGTGGCCCAATAAATTCCGTACCTCTTCTTCACAGGAAGAAGGTTGCGAGCGGCGCTGGAGCGTGAATACCACCAGCGTAACCGGCAAAGACGGTAAAGTTAATGAATTGAACGGCATTGAGGTGGAATGGAAGAATGAAGGCGGCCAATGGAAAATGGCTGAAAAACCCGGCAGCGCCTTCACTGTGAAAGCCGATTTAGTTCTGCTGGCGATGGGTTTTGTCCATCCCGTACAGGAAGGGCTGCTAAAAACATTGGGCGTGGAACATGACCCGCGCGGCAATATTAAAGCCGATGACCGCCAATACCGCACCAGCATCGATAAAGTCTTTGCCGCTGGCGACGGACGTCGAGGTCAATCTTTGGTTGTTTGGGCCATCCGTGAAGGCAGGCAAGCCGCTCGTTCGGTGGATGAATATTTGATGGGTTATTCGGAATTACCGCGGTAAATCAACCCATGTAGGGCGGATTAGACGCGCAAGTAATCTATGTTCTTGGTTTTACTTTCGGTTGAGCGCGTCGCACCCACAGGGCATAAATAATCCGCCGAATGAAAAACTGCACCATACGGCGGATTATACCCACGGGGCACAAGCGCCACGCTCTAAGTAACATGATTTTTTCAGTATTGGAGAGTTTGCGTGGCTAATCCGCCCTACAGCACTACAAGGTTTCAAATTTTGAGGTTTCAAAATTGCGTTTATAAGCTGAGCCGACAGGTGTATCTAACAAATGCAAAATACTATCATCTTTTAGAAGAACCGCTCCTAATGTAACAACAGAAGTATTTTCCGGATTATCAATGTATTCTTGTGATTCGTCGCCTGACATAATTCGCCAACCGCTATCATTTTCGTGGTCTGGTTCTTTACGGTAAAGATAACCAACCTTATAACCTTCGGAAAGAACTTTCCGTGTTACGAGACATTGAATAGAATATTTATCGACAATACTGGGTACAGGGTCTTCAAGCTCAGTATCAATAATATGTTTTTCTTCAAAATGAATTTGATCACCAATACTTAAATCGACAATGTATAAAGGTTGGTTAGATATAAGCAGTTCCGCTAATTTCTTCGATTGTCACCCACATGCGCTCGCCTTGTGGTGTTTTTGGGTCGTCAGATGCAAACAGAAAAATTAATTTAACTTGATTGCCTTTAGCAAGTTTTTTAACTTCATCACTTGAAGGCTTATAGAATGTAAAAGGAAATTTTTCTGAAAGGTTTTTAGCATCTTCAAGTGACCATGAAGGCAGTTTAGTATTCATTTATTATTAGATACGTTATGAGAACTTTATATAAAAGTAATTTTCCTACGCCACTCCCTGATTATCGCCGCTGATTTCATCAGGCGCCAGCGCATAATATTGCGCTAACTCCTCATATCGGCGCATATTCTCCGGCTTGTACTCGGCTATCGGTTTGTTTTGGTTATAACCCATCCGCTTTTGCACTGTGCCGTATAAGGTTGATTGCTTATTCTCGTCGATCTCACGCAATTTCTTGAAATACAACATATTAATGCCTTCACGCGAGTCGCGCAGAAAACCGTAGGCATTGGGGTTAATGGCTTGCTCAAAGCCGGGTTTAAATTGCAGGCCTTGTGCCTGGGCTTTATTAATCATCCAACGCAGGGTGATGTCGGACAAATCCCGTTCAGGATAACCGCCGCCAATGTCGGAGTGGGAACCGGCAAACCAGATTTGTTCGATGGTTTGTCCGGGTGCTGGCGGGTTAGTCCACAAGGTGGGGCTGAAGTTTTTGCGCGACTCGTCTATTGCCAGCGCATGGTAGGCATATTTGACGTTTTTATTTAGCTTGGTGTCGTGAAATTTATGTAAAAAAGGGTTGAAGTTATTAAGCCAGTTAACCGGAATGCCCAGTGCGCCGACCGTATCCCATACACCGATCATGTGGACATTACCATTAACAGCCGCAGTACTTTTAATTTCTTTCTGACCTTTTAGGTCTTCATTCCGGTAATAGTCGTAAGCTTCTTTGATTCTGTCTTTGGCCGTTTTCCGGAGAATGCCGCAACGGTTAATAAATCCCGCAAGACTGCGGACCGTATACGCGCCGCGGCTGAAACCGAATAAATACATGACGTCGCCTTCTTCATAATGATCAACTAGATACGCGTAGCACTCCAGGATATTTTCAGAAATGCCCAGACCGGTTGCCCCGCCAATATATCTCCACATGCCGGTGCCGATACCAGGGTCATATTTGACCAATTGATCGGTATTTTCGACCAGGGCATCGCAAAAATGGGCGATGTTGGTATTGGTGTTGCTTTTGTCTTCGCGCTTGTTCCATGTGCCATCCGCACAGATAACGATTCTTTTGCCCATGATATGTCCCCCTCGCTGTCAATATAGTTTAAGTAATACTATGTTCAATTCTGTGCCATGTCTATGAAATAATACCTTTATTAATCGCATTGATATCCTTCATCGTCATTATTAATCATGCCAGAATTGCCCGAAGTTGAAACAACGTTGCGCGGCATTGCGCCTTATGTGGAAGGCCAGATTATTCAACAGGTTATCGTCAGGCACAAGCAATTACGCTGGCCCGTGGCGGATAACCTGGACGAAATCCTTTCCAATTTGAGAATCAGCTTTGTCAGCAGGCGGGGCAAATATTTATTGTTTGCTACCGATAGCGGTACTTTATTAATGCACTTGGGCATGTCCGGCAGTTTACGGGTATTAATGCAAGACAAGCCATTAATGAAACACGACCATATCGATTTCATCCTTAGAAATGGCACACTCTTGCGTTACAACGATCCCCGCTGTTTTGGCGCTGTGCTATGGACAACCAATCCGCCAGCGCAGCATGAGTTGCTCAAGGATTTAGGTCCGGAGCCATTAACGCCTGACTTTGACGGAGCATATCTGTACCGCCAATCCAGAAACCGGCAAACACCGGTTAAATCTTTTGTCATGGACAGTCATGTCGTCGTCGGCGTGGGCAATATTTACGCGAATGAAGCCTTGTTTATGGCCGGAATTCATCCCTCCCGCCATGCAGGCAAGATTTCACAATCGCGTTATCAATTGTTGGCAGAAAGCATAAAAACAGTATTAACCAGCGCGATACAGCAAGGCGGCACTACCCTGCGTAATTTTGTTAATGAAGCTGGTAAGCCGGGTTATTTCAAGCAGCAACTCTTGGTATATGGGCGTTCAGGCTTGATGTGCACCAACTGCTTGCAACCCCTGCAAGAAATCAGGATCAGCAATCGTTCGACGGTTTTTTGCAGAAATTGCCAGAAATAAAACTTCATCTTTCTTGCTTTATTAATCGTAATCTTTATAATCCTCAGTTGCTTTCAGGTTCCGGCAGGATTTCACAATCTGCCGGTTAAACGGGAAGCCGGTACAGCCATTAATGGCTAAAGCCGGCGCTGCCCCCGCAACGGTGTGTAAGTCAAGGTTCGTCAAAACGCCACTGTGCATCTGCATGGGAAGGCGGCGATCCGGCAATCTAAACAATTGCCACTTACAAGCCCGGAGACCGGCCCGAAAGTTCATTCGGTGCAGCGGCGGGCTGTTTTACGAAAACGACAGCGCATCTTTTGTTCTCTCGCTTTTCTTCGCCCTGCGATTATTAATCCTTAATGCGCGGGGGCGCAGAGGACATTATGTTAATTTTCAAATACCTATCAATTTTATTGGTTGTTTGTCTGTTGCCTGTACAGGCGCAAGAACAGGCAACTTCCCAACCCCAGACATTGCCTGAAATCCTGGTTACTGCGACCAGAACCGATACCCCCAAAGATCAGTTGACGGCAGGCACCACCGTGTACACGCGCGACGAGATAGAACGCTTACAGGTCAAAACCTTTCCTGAATTAATGCGCGGTACAACGGGCATCGATATCACCTAACAAGGCGGAGACGGTAAAACGACCAGCCTGTTTATGCGGGGCACCAATTCCGACCATGTTTTGGTGTTGGTTGACGGCATTAAGATGGGTTCTGTCACCTTGGGCACAACGTTCTTCGAGTTTATCCCTATAGACCAGATCGAGCGGGTGGAAATTATCCGTGGGCCGCAATCCAGTTTGTACGGTTCGGAAGCCATCGGTGGCGTAATCCAGATTTTTACCCGCAAAGGCTCGCATTCCGAAAGTCCCAAATTTACTCTGGATGCAGGCGGCGGTAATTACGGCACTTTGAAGGCATCGGGCACTGTTAGCGGCCAATGGCAAAACAGTTGGTACAACTTTGGCGCATCCCATTACAATACCGAAGGCTTTAATGCGTGCCAGCCTAACGGGGCGTGTTTTGCGAATGAACCGGATGCGGACGGTTACCATAATACGGCGGTTAATGGCCGTGTCGGCCACCGGTTTGATAATAATGCCGAGATTGAAGGCTCATTTATGCGTTCGGCAGGGCGCACAGAATTCGACGGCACGTTGCAAAACAAGACTAAATTCATTAATCAAGTGGCCGCATTAACCGGCAGCATGTATTTTCTGGATAACTGGAAATCAACATTGAGGCTTGGACAATCTCTTGATAAAAATGATAATTTCTCGCCCAATGGCGCATTTTTTTCGCGTTTTGATTCCATCCGATGGAATGCGACCTGGTTGAACGAAATTACTCTTAACGATGACCATAAAGTGGGGCTGGGCACGGACTACCGTCTGGATGAAATCGACACATCAGACAATTATCAAAAAAAATCGCGGTACGATGTTGGTGTCTTCGGCGAATTGCACAGCCGGTTGTTTGACGACCATTTCATTAATGCCTCCTTGCGTTGGGATCACAATGAAGCCTTCGGCGATTATGTCACCGGCAATATCGGCTGGCGCTACAACAGCCCGATCGGCATTAGTCCGTTCGCAAATTTCGGGAATGCGTTTAAAGCACCTTCCTTTAATAGCCTGTATTTTCCGCGACTGAATTCGCCATTTCAGGGAACGAATTTTATTTATCAGGGCAATCCTAATCTAAAACCGGAAGAATCTACCACTGTGGAAGTGGGATTAATCGGCAATCATGGCGGTTATAATTGGGAGGCGCGGGCTTTTCATACCAATACCGATAATCTGATTGACAATAAGACAACATTAATTAATCCTGCAATGTCTTTCACCCAGCCTGAAAACATTAACAAAGCCCAGATTGACGGCTTGGAACTGGAATTCAGCAAACAATGGTTCGGCTGGAATAATAAACTGAATATGACTTGGCTGGATCCCAGGGACAGGGCAACCAATGTGCGTTTATTAAGGTGGTATCAAAAAAGCCTGAGCTACGATCTGTCCCGTTCTTTCGGACAGTTCGATGTCGGCGCTTTTTTGCTAGCGCAAGGCAACCGAAATGACATTGATTTTAATAACGGATCAACTGTCAAAGTAGGCGGTTATGTTACGCTGGACTTGCGCGCGACTTACCATATCGATAAGAACTGGACAATTAATGCCAAGCTCAACAATTTATTGGATAAGCAATATCAAACAGTAAACACCTATAACACAGCGGATAGAAACTTCTTCGTCTCAATCCATTATGATAACTAGCACTACGGCATAAACGCCACCCTAACTAATTACTCCGTGGAGATGACTTACGATGAACACTAAATTATGGTTGCACAATGCAGTCATGCCGCTGATCCTGATTGGATTAATGGCATTGACTCGGTTCAATCATTTCGGCACTGCTTTTTCCTTGCCCGATGCATCGCTGGCGGTTTTTTTCTTTGCCGGATTAGGCGTTACTGGTTACTGGTTCCTGGCTGTGTTATTAATGGAAGCGGGACTCATCGATTATCTGGCGATTAGCCAGATGGCTGTCAGCGATTTTTGCATTACGCCGGCGTATGCGTTTTTGATTCCAGCTTATGCGGTTATGTGGTGGGCGGGTCGATATTGTAAAGCCTGTGCTGATTGGCAAGTTGCCAGTACATTAAAGGCATTTGTTGCGTTGGGCGTGGCTGTCAGCCTTTCATTTTTGATTTCCAACGGCAGTTTTTACCTGGTGTCCGGCAGTTTTGGCGCGCCGGGTTTGGATAAATACCTGGAGCAACTGGTACATTATTATCCGCCTTATTTGATGTCAACCCTGGTTTATGGCGTAGCTGGCTTAGCTTTGCATAGAATGTGGCAGTCTATGAACGATATATTTTTGGGCAGCCTTACTAATTTTTACAAATAAATCAATAAGTAACAATAGGTAATTAATGAGTGGACGCCGGTAAATCTGCCGGCGTCAATTAATGCGCAAGAAAATTAAATTACTGGCATAATGTGCGGCGTTTTTTGCAGATATTTCTTTTTTAACCGCATTAACCAAACACAGCTTGCTAACTATGTTGACCGGGCAGTTTTTCACACACATTAATGGCATTAATAGCTAATGGAAGACTTACTTGTCGGCTGGTTGAACGAATACGGCTATCCCATATTATTTCTATGGAGCATCCTGGAGGGCGAGCTTGGTCTGATTATGGGCGGCATTCTCTGCCATACCGGCAGCATGAACTACTTTTTGGCGGTATTCGTCGCGGGGCTGGGCGGTTTTACTGGCGACCAGATCTATTTCTATATCGGCCGCTTCAACAAAGGCTTCATTCAACGCAAGCTGCACACCCAACGCCGCAAGTTTGCTATTGCCCATTTGTTGTTGAAAAAATATGGCTGGCCACTGATTTTTGTTCAACGCTACATGTATGGTTTACGGACTGTCATCCCGATGGCGATAGGTATCACCAAATATCCCGGCAAAGAGTTTGCTATCATTAATCTGATCAGCGCCTGGGTGTGGGCGTTTATTACCATTACTCCGGCTTATTTCTTCGGCGCGGAACTCTTGAATTTACTCGCCTGGGCGAAGGCGCACTGGTATTTCGCCATCCCTTTTGCTGGCGCGATACTGTACGGTGTGCATACCTACTTTACAAGGTTGGAAAATTATTTTCTGCAAAAAAGGCAAAGCCGGCTGCAGAAAACTTAGATTGCCGGTGTCGAACGACGAATAACTGTAGGTGCTATTAACGTGGCGTGATCACACGCATGGAAAAATCTCAATCTTTCGATTTATACTCACTTAAGTCCGATTCATTAATCGGAGTCGCATTGCTGGATTTGAGCATAAGATTATTAATGTCGTAATTAGTTAGGCTGATTTCTTTTTGCATTTATCATACACAAACGCAGGATCGAGATCAGCGCCAGACTCCCACTCGATGGTGTCAAAAGCTACTGTAACTTTTTCAAAAGATTGACAATCTTTAAGTCGCTTAAAAACGCCAAAATCCAGGTATGGCTTCATATCTAAAATACCGCTTTCACCGTTACTGAAAGTGATATCGAGCATGAAATTATCCCGGGGGACAACATTTGTTACTGATGGATGCATTTTATATCCTATTGTAAAGGTTGAATTTTGAACGGTTCTTCACCCTTCATAACCAAATTCCAGTCGTTCATAAGTTCTTCTTGATGCAATTCGGCCCACGCCAAGACAAGTTTTAATTGCTTTCTCGGCAAATTTCCCTCTATGAATTCACATGATCGTATGTCAACAGTTGCCTTATATTCTGCATAGTAGGCATGAAAATGCGGTGGCGGATGTTCGCCGGGGGCAAAGTACATCCAGCGCGCCACTATTTTTCGCGAAAGCTGAAATGGGGTCCAATCCGATTTCAGCAGCGAAAAATGACGTGGCGAGTTTGCCTTCGGCGGCCTGCGTTCGTCCCGCTACAGCCCAAAACACAAAACATCGGCTTCCGCCTTGCTTCGTATTTTGACCTTGCGCGAATGACTTGACACCGTGTCGTATGGCCTTGCATTTTGACTACGCACTACGCACTACGCACTACGCACTACGCACTACGCACTACGCACTACGCACTACGCTTGCGCTCCAACTCCGTCAAAACGCCCGGCCTCTACGGCTACGCAGGGGTCGTCGTACATCGCTCGGCTTCGCTCGCTTCCATGTATTCCTTCGCGGATGAAAATTCCATAAAATGTAGATATTGTTGGCAAGACAATTTCCTGTGTGGTGGCTTTCACCCGGGTAAAAGTTGGTAGTGTGTTTTACGCCTTAAGTCAGAACCGTGCTTGTTGAGTATAATCGCATACATATAAAATTACTTCATTTCTCCTACAATTGATAAATGCTTAAAACTAGAGCTTGACAAATTTTTCGAGGACTTTCCAATCGACGTTTGGATAATCGTGCATGTTTTCATTCGGAGGAATCTCCGTGGAGCTGAAGGAGTCATATATAACATGAAGGCGTTTCTTCTTTCCATAAAAGAGATTCGCCCATAGTAAAGCCAGGCGAGCGGGGTCTTTTGGATCACTTTTTATTAAGCGCTCTAGATCTCCAGCTTCGCCTGCGAACAAAGTAAATGAATGGGGTAATTTTTTCCATGAAGGGTCGTTGATAGAACTAACAAACGCCTCCCGCATTCCGGGTACAGCTTCATGGAAACCAATCCCTCGATCTGGTATGTATTGGCAGTAGCGACGGATGTGCCAAACCAACCTGTCTAGCCTATGGATAGCGTCGGAAGTGTTATATGCGGAAGTGCTTAGATACCTGTTTTTACCTCCTTGGTGAGAGAGATAGGAAAGAAACTTCTGATCATCTGGTTCGATTTCAAATTTCAGGTGGGAGATCTTCTGAATCTCCACAAGGAGGGTATCCAAATTGTGTATAAACTCTTTTTCACTGACATCAGGTAATATGTACCTAGCGCTTCGGCCATTAAATAGCAGAATTGCCTTGAGGTATTTCTCGATTGCCTGTTGAGCCGACCATAAGAACTGTTGCCTAAGTCTCGTTCGATAGTTTGAGCGGGCGGCAATGTAGTCGCAGTCGGCTTGCTTCCGGAATATGTTTCTGGCAAAAGTATTAAGAATGATTTGATCCATTTGGAATGGGTAAATAACGTTACGGTAAGCAGGACATAGGTTTATAGGCGTATATGCCCTCGGTTGGCGTTAATAACGGTACGGTAACGGCTGACATCATAGCAATACTAAATTTTCATTTAAGTAGAGTAACAAGAAAAATTTGATATTAATGGTTAATTTTTATTAACAGTCGCTATTGATATGATTTGTCAGCCATTATTAAAACAATTGGTAGTGGCAAAATTATAAGTGATAAGTTACATTATGTATTTTGCATAAACTTATGATTGAACAGACAGTAAAGCCCACATGCCGATCTTGCCAAAGCGAAAACATCGTCAAGAACGGGCGCAACGCGGGCGGCAAGCAGCAATACCGCTGCAAGGATTGTGGCGTCCACCGGGTGCTGGAACCGACCGTCCGGTACGACCAGGGGCGCAAGGAAGAAATCCTGCGGGCGTACCAGGAACGGTCCAGCCTGCGGG
>VGVA01000001.1 GCA_016874115.1 Gammaproteobacteria bacterium | reverse complement strand
GTCGAGTGATACGTTTTCCAGGCAAGAGTGAGTTCCCCATAAAAGTGAAAATCACTGTTTTCCTTGGTATCGGTCAACCGGTCAAGATAGTTGTCGTCAAACCGGACAGGCTAATTGTCGCCGAACACCGCGTCCATCTGTATTAGCCGTTTGGCAAACGAACCGGGTTTGCCGATAAGTACAGCAAATCACCGTTTTGTGTCGATTTGCCAGCGCATACTCTATCTCTCTTTTCAATGCCGGTTCTTATTTAAGAATCATTTAATATCAATATCTTATAGTGGAAAGTATAAAAACAGCATTAATAAGTCAAAATAAGTTAATAAAATATTTGTTCTGCACTTGTTTTGCAGTTGTTCTTGTGCTACTTTTATTTCAAAACAAATAGAGAACAAAATGAAGCTGACATTAACCCGTAAACAGCAGGAAATTTTCGATTTTTTAATCCAGAATCAGGATAGTTTCCGCCATCCGCCCACGTTGGAGGAACTGTGCGACAGTCTGGGTGTTAAGTCGCGCGGGTCGTTACATGCGCATATCAAGGCATTAATCGATGCGAATTTAATTGTCGCGCCGGAGCGTAAGCAACGCGGTATCCGCTTAACCGATTACGCCCGGCAATTAATTGGCGAACCGGAACTTGAAGGCAGCCTGCCGTTTGTCGGGACGATTGCCGCGGGCAGGCCGATTGAGGCGGTGGAAACGATTTCCTATATGGCGATTCCCGATCAGCTGCGCACCCAAAAACCGTGTTATGTATTGAAAATTAAAGGCGAATCGATGATCGAAGCGGGTATCTACGATGGCGACTGGGTTGTGATTGAACAACGCAGCTACACCCGTAACGGCGAGATTGTGGTCGCTTTGATCGATAAAAATGAAGCAACGTTGAAATTCATTGAGCAGTACCCGCATGAAATCTTACTCATCCCGGCCAACGCCAAGATGCAAGCCATGCGTTACCGTCCGGAGCAAGTGGAAATCCAGGGCGTGTTGGTAGGACAAATGCGTAGTTATTCCCATCATTAATCAGGAGATCATTATGTTAAAGCGAAAAATACACATGCAAGACCAAATTCCAAATCGGATAGATATTGTCATGCAGGAAAGCCGTATACCGTTTATGCAACAGTTGGAGGAAATCTCGATTGCAGTTTTATTGGTGGCGGTTTTTCTGGTAGGTGTTAATTTCTAACGTCGATATCCAACTGTGTTTTACTGCCGGTATTCCAGGCGCCGGAATACACGGCAAAATTAAAAAACAAAGCATAAAGCAGTCAAAGGATTGCTTTATTAATAAATACTCTTATAGTTGTCTGTCTTCTTGACTTAAGAGTATTTCATGCAGCATTTTCGTCTTTCCTTTCTGGTAACCCTGTTCTGCTTGGCTATTGCTTTTTGGTGGGGCGGCGCGGTTGCCGTCTATATTGCCTTAATTTTAGCGGTGCTTGAAGTCAGCCTGTCGTTCGATAACGCGGTTGTGAATGCGGCCGTGTTAAAAAAAATGAGCGTTCGCTGGCAACACTACTTTTTAACCTGGGGCATATTAATCGCGGTGTTCGGCATGCGTTTGATATTGCCCGTTTTAATCGTCTCGGTTGCTACCGGCATCGATTTTGTTGCTGTCGCCAAAATGGCGCTGGAAGATCCTGCAACTTATTCGCATCATCTGGAAAGTGTACATGTTGAAATCGCCGCGTTCGGCGGCATGTTTTTATTAATGGTATTTTTTGCATTCATATTGGACGATTCCAAAGAATTGCATTGGCTAGGGCATGTAGAAGAACGTCTGTCGACCCTGGGCAGACTGAAAGCTATTGAGGTGATCCTGGCCTTGTCATTGTTATTAATAATGCGGCAGTGGTTGCCGGATGTCATCCGCGAACGCGCATTAGTGGCAGGGATTTCCGGATTAATCCTGTACGTGATTGTCGACAGCTTTTCCGAATTATTTGAGGACGAGCAGGACGACACCGATGTTGCGGACATCATGAAAAAATCCGGATTAATGAGTTTTATCTACCTTGAAATTTTAGACGCTTCTTTCTCATTTGATGGCGTGATCGGCGCATTTGCTATTACGCAAGACGTAATTATCATTATGTTGGGCTTGGCAATCGGCGCGATGTTCGTCAGAAGTCTTACTGTTTATTTGGTCAATAAAGGCACACTGGATCAGTACGTGTATTTAGAACACGGCGCGCACTATGCCATTGGCGTCTTGGCGGGCATTATGCTGTTAAGCATCCGTTATCACATCAGCGAGGTCGTAACCGGATCCATCGGTGCGGTATTAATTATCCTTTCCGTGATTTCATCCATACGCTACAACAAAAAAGAATTTATCGATTCAGGGAGAGAAGATTAATTACCTGTTTTATCCGTCGGCGCGTCCGGTTGAACAGGTATTTTAGTTTCTGGTCGAACTGCAGACAGAACGGTTGTGTTTGCCGACTGCTTGGCTATCGAATGCGGAGTTGCCAGTGTACTTTCAAGACACCATTAATCACGCGATTACATCGATCAAATCCCAACGGTTGCGTACGGCGCTGATTATTTTGGCGATGAGCATCGGCGTGACGTCGGTAACGGTGTTAATTTCGCTCAGCGAAAGCGCCCGCCGTTATGTCATTAATGAATTCGAAACGTTGGGTACGCATTTGGTTATCGTTTTGCCGGGGCGCAACGAAACCACTGGCGGGCCGCCGCCGTTATTCGGCGAAACGCCGCGGGATTTGACGTTACAGGATGCGCAATCATTGCAGCACAGCCCTTATATTGCCGCTGTCGCGCCGTTAACGATAGGATTAGCGCCGGTAACTTATGCCGGACTGGAGCGGGAAACCAACATTTTCGGCTCAACCCATGATTTGCTGCGGGTCAGACATCTCACCATGGCGCAAGGCAGTTTCTTGCCGGTATCAGAGGCGGGTAACGTGCTCCCGGTTTGCGTGATCGGGCAAAAAATAAAAGAAGAGTTGTTTACCGGCAGCACAGTACTGGGGCAGTGGCTGCGCATTAATAACCGGCGTTTCCGGGTGATCGGCGTACTGGCGTCGGAAGGCGAATCGGTCGGCGTCGATTTCGATGAGTTGGTGATTATACCGGTTGCTGCCGCCCAGTCCTTATTCGATACCGAATCCTTGTTCAGGATATTAATCGAAACAAAATCCAGGGACGCCATGACGAAAGCCGTTGACGAAGTTAAGAGAATCATCAAGCTGCGGCACGAAGGCGAAGACGATATCACCATTATTACCCAGGACAGCGTGGTCGGCGCGTTCAATAAAATTCTGACGGCATTAACCATTGCCGTCGCCAGCATCGGCGGCGTCAGTTTGCTGGTTGCCGGTGTGCTGGTGATGAATGTGATGCTGGTCAGCGTTAGCCAGCGCACGGCCGAAATCGGTTTGCTCAAAGCGTTGGGCGCATCTCAATGGCAGGTTCAGTCGCTATTTTTAATGGAAGCGATTGTGTTGTCTTTGGTTGGCGCATTAATGGGTTTGCTGATTGGGCAAGCGGCGATTTTCCTGATAAAAATCAGTTATCTTTCATTTCCGGTTGAGTTGCCGTTGTGGGGCTTGATTTCCGCCATAATGGTATCGTTGTTAACGGGATTGATTTTTGGCGTGTTACCCGCCAGAAAGGCCGCCGAACTCGATCCTATCGGCGCTTTGGCAAAGCGGTAGAAATATGAGTTTTTTCGATGTGCTCCGTTTGTCGCTGGGTACTATCTCATCTTACCGGATGCGGTCGGCATTAACGTCGTTGGGATTAATCATCGGTATTGCCGCAGTAATTATCCTTACGTCTTTGGGCCGCGGTTTACACAGTTTTGTGATTGCGGAATTCACGCAGTTCGGCACCAATATCATCGGCGTTCATCCCGGCAAAAAAACGACTTTCGGTATTTCCGGGGCAACAATCAGCACCGTCCGTCCTTTATCGATGGCGGATGCAGACAGCTTGAGCAAGTTAACCGGCATTGTGGCCGTAGTGCCGGTTGTGCAGGGCAATGCGCGCGTGGAAAGCGAAAACAAACAGCGTCGGAGCAACGTTATCGGCGCAGGCGCTGGTGTGCCCCAAGTATGGAAATTACGCACGGCAGTCGGCCAGTTTTTACCGGCAGGGGAGGACACTAATCCCCGCGCTTTCGCCGTTCTGGGCGATAAACTGGCCAGCGAATTATTCGGCAAGGAAAGCCCGTTGGGCAAACGGGTGCGAATCGGTACCGACCGTTACCGCGTTATCGGCGTTATGGAGAAGAAAGGCCAGATGTTGGGTTTCGACATGGACGATGTCGTGTACATCCCGGCTGTCAAAGCGATGGAGATGTTCGACCGGCAAAGCCTGATGGAAATTAACTTGCTGTACAACAATAATATTTCCGTGGCCGCAGTGCAAAAAAGCATCAAACAAATGCTGATCGCCAGGCATGGACTGGAAGATTTTAATTTGATCACGCAGAACCAAATGCTTGAAAAGATGGATTCTATCCTTAATATCCTGACGATAGCAGTTGCCGCTTTGGGCAGTATTTCGCTGCTGGTTGGCTCCGTGGGAATTATAACCATTATGACGATTGCCGTTAGTGAAAGGGTGTCGGAAATCGGCCTGCTTAGGGCTATCGGCGCTCAGCGCAACACTATTTTCAGCCTTTTTTTATGCGAAGCATTAATGCTTAGCGCCGTGGGCGGTTTTCTGGGAGTATTAATCGGAATCGGAGTGGTTAAATTAATCGGCGCGGTATTGCCTGCGTTGCCTGCCGAGCTGGCCTGGGTTTATGTTAGCGCGGCCTTCGGCTTGTCGCTATTCATTGGCATACTGTCTGGCGTAGCGCCTGCCGTCAAGGCGGCAAATCTCGATCCGCTGCAAGCTTTGCATTCTGAATAGTCGAACCGCAACTGTTTAGTAATGCAGAAACGGTATTATAAACCGAATAGATAAAACGGTGCAGTTGCGCACTGCACCGTTTATTAATAAATTAAGGGAGAATGGCGCTTTGCAGCAAACTCATGGCGGTTGAGCCGCCTTGATTTTGCATATATTGCAATACCACCGGGATAAACTGGTTCATCACGCCGGAGTTCATCCCCAAGCTTTGAAACGAACTGGCTAACGATGCCATTTTACCCAGACTGCCGCCGCCTAACGCATTGGCCGCGCCGCCCATTAAATTAGGAGTGGCTGTTGAAGGCGCTGCGGCCAGCAGGCTATCCATGCCCGGCACTGCTTTGCTGATGATGCCGAAATTGCTGGGCGTCATGGTTTGTTGCGCCATGGAAAAAATAGAACCTGCGCCGCCTGTTGCCTGCGTCGGCGTAACGCCAAGTTGCTGAACTAGAATATCGACCAGCCCAGGCGTCTGCGCGATGGTGGAAACGGCGTTCGCCGCGCCGCTTGCCATGCCAGCGCCGGACATCGCGCTGGCAACGGTACTGGCTGATTGTACAGAGCTTTGCGGCGCAGTAGCGCAACCGTTAATAAGATATGCCGCTACGGCGATTACGATGAATTTGATGATGTTCATTAATATAACTCCTTGAATTTATAAGTTAGTAAATCTGCTGAAAACCAGAAATGCGTCTCCGCGAAGGAGTACATGGAAGCGAGCGAAGCCGAGCGATGTACGACGACCCCTGCGTAGCCGTAGAGGCCGGGCGTTTTGACGGAGTTGGAGCGCAAGCGTAGTGCGTAGTCAAAATGCAAGGCCATACGACACGGCGTCAAGTCATTCGCGCAAGGTCAAAATACGAAGCAAGGCGGAAGCCGATGTTTTGTGTTTTGGGCTGTAGCGGGACGAACGCAGGCCGCCGAAGGCAAACTCGCCACGTCATTTTTCGCTGCTGAAATCGGATTGGACCCCATTTCAGCTTTCGCGAAAAATAGTGGCGCGCTGGTACTGCCGGATTGGGTTCATGCTAAGTTCGCGGGGATGAACGCAAGCTTAACAGCTTCGTTGTCGGCAAACAATTGGCGATTATATTAATAACAGACGGCGCAGTTATCGACAAATGTGTTCGCCGGCAATATCCAGACTCATAAAATCCATCAATGCTTGTTTGCTGTCAAAGTTGCCGGCGGCCAGGATTAACTTAACGTAAGCGGCTTCAAGGGACATATTCCACAGCATTTCAGCGCCGTGCTTCAACAAATCGCGGGTGCTTTGGTAGGCGTTTTCCGATTTGAACGCTGGCGCGAGATAAACGGGAACCTCTTGTTGTTGGCAGACTTTTAGAAATGCAATTAACGAATGCCGATTGCCCCATTGCTCGGTTGTGCAAGCGGTGCCTGAATGATATAGATCGTGCAGAACGGCTTTAACGCCGTGCAGATTAAAATGATTGTAGTCCAGTCCTGGGTAGGGTTTTATCAGCAAGATAGGGCTGGAGAAATTCGGATTTAACCTTAATTGTTTGGCGGTAGGACTTGATTGATTAACCGGCAGGGTATTAATAAAGTTCTGTCCGTCGAATTCTGAGAAATTTTGGTTTCTTACGCTGAAAAAATCGCCGGTCAATTGCAGGGAGCAGGTCAACCGCGAACCCTGATGAACTTTTATGGTGTCTCCGGCATTGCGGTAAGGCACAAAAACGCCATCGGCAATGTGCTGGCGGATAAACTCCACCGCGCAGATAAAATTAGCCAGACCGTTGCCGTTGGGATTGTTTAACGGATAATCGCTGGATACCAGCAACAAAGGCTTATTTAGGTTGTTAAAATAAAAACTTAAGGCGGCGGCGGTGTAGGCCAGCGTGTCGGTGCCGTGAGTGACGATAATGCCGTCGTAATCGTCCGGTCGGCTGGCGTTAATGGCGTCTATTATTAACGTCCAGGCTGGCGGTGCAAGGTTTTCGCTCAAAATGGCGAAAGGTTGCAGAATATCGAACTGAATGGCGTCGGCATTAGGGTAATGTTGCTGGAATTGTTGTATTAACGTGTACGCCGCTGCTGCGGATGTATCGATCGATCCGTCCGTGATCGTAGAGCCGATTGTCCCGCCGGTAAAGACCACCAGAATCTTTTTCATAGTATGATGTTGCTGTTAATAAAATCCGCCAAAGCATAGCAAAGCCATTAACCTGAGCAAATGAAAATTTCATTAATCGTCGCCATGGCCGGGAATCGCGCCATCGGCATTAATAACCAAATGCCCTGGCATTTGTCCGCCGATCTCAAGCGATTTAAACAAATCACGATGGATCATCCCATCATCATGGGGCGCTTGACTTTTGAAGCCATCGGCAAACCCTTGCCGGGACGGACGAATATCGTAGTCAGCCGGAATCACGGCTTTCAACCGGAAGGATGCGTTGTGGCCGGCTCGGTCGAATCGGCTATTCAACAGGGCTGCGAATTATCGGATGAAGTTTTTATCATCGGCGGCGCTACATTGTACGAAGCGGCATTACCGGCGGCCGATACGCTCTACATTACCCAAATTCATCGGGACTTTAGCGGCGATACTTTTTTTCCGGACTTTGACGCCAGCGTATGGCGCGAGGCGAAAAGGGAAGATATTACGGATGACGCATCCGTGGATTTTACCTACAGTTTTTTAAAATTGGAAAGGCAGGGTGATTGAATTAATCCTGAATTCAGACAAACAGCCTGATAAGTAGTTATACGGATTGTGCAAAAACAGGCACTTACGGAAAATAACCGGCGATAGCGTCTTTATGGCGCTGATGTTTACGGTAAGTATTTGTTTACATTTACTTTCCGGTTGGATGTTTTCTGTGATTGTTTTATAAGGATGTACAATATGCTTGAGAAAGCCTGGTACGAAATGTCGCCGGCGGTCTATATGATCGCTTCCTGCTTAATCATTTTTAATACCAACCGCATTGCGGCTTTTTTTGCTTCATTGTTGCTGTTGGTGTCGTTGTTAATCGGATTTATGTGGATTCAGTTCCGCACCAACCCGAAAATGCGGCTTAAAAAAGCAAAACAGGCCAGCGGTTACCGTTTATAGCGCAATTAATGCGGGAAAAAACCGGCAATCTATTTACTCCAGCAATATTTTCAGCATTGACGGGTAATGATTGAGGTATTGCTTGGTTACCGCGTAGGTAACGGTATCTTCAAAATCGGCGAGCGTCAATCCGTTGTCCCGGATTTCATAAATGCATGAGTATGCGCCGGATGCAACGCCATTTCCTGTAGATTTTTGACGACAGGCAAGCAGAAGGGATACCTGTTGTAATTATCGATTTGTTCCGGTTTAAGTCGTATCGAAAGTATAAATTGCCCGGTTTCGTACCCCTTCATTAATGCTGTTTGTAGTAAAAGCGTATCCTTATCTTTACTCGCTTTTACTTGCAATTGCGTTGCTGGTCATTTTTTTACGGATAAAAATCGCAGCGATAATGCCTGCAAATGCCGGTAATTGTCCAATTACAAAAGAAAGCGCGCCGCTTTTGGCAATTTTTGTGGTGGTTAAGCTGTCGAAGATTAAATCTGCCATAAACCAGGCGATGAGATAACCGATTAGCCCGATTACCACCCATTTGAAAGGCGGTTCGTTGTGTTCATCCGCCGTCTTGTAAAACCATATCATAATGCCTAAAGCTGCCAGTTTTGCTAAAAGTAACATAGTGCCTCCTCGTGTATAGTATTGTTATCGCAGCCGGTTGAAGGGGTATTAATGTCTTAATAAGGAATTATACACCCAATGCTGTTGTTAAGCCGTTTGTGGCGAGCCTTGTCCAACCATAACAGCTTAACTTTCAAATTGTTGTAGTTTTCTGTCTATCCATCGACAGACATGGAGCGAACGAAAAAACTTAACTGAACGGTATTAATTATACACCCGCTCGGCGGCTTATCGGACTGCGCCGGTTAATTAATTCGCATCATCGGAAGTCGGCGGAACGTTTGATTTTATGGATTAATCGCAGGGCTTTCCCATGTTATCCTGTAACGTATCATGACGGCATTAACCTGTAGTGCGATAAAAAATTAATGGACATAAAGTAGTGAAAAAGCTAACCAAGATAACAATGATTGGCGCAGGAATTTGCCTGCTTGTGCTGCTAGCAGCGCTAATCGTAGCGCCGAAAGCCATTAATCCCAACCGGTTTAAACCGGAAATTGCCGCTTTTCTAAAAAATAAAAGCGGCAGGGATATTAATATAGAAGGCGATCTGCAACTGGCTTACGCGCCAAAGTTGGCTATCAAAACCGGAAAAATCATCATGGGCGACCAGTCCGGTTTTACTGGTCGACCCTTCGCAACGATAGAAGGCAGCGAAATTCAGGTGGAAACAATGCCTTTGCTGAGCGGAAATATTGTCGTTAATTCGGTCGTTCTGGAGGGATTAACGCTCAATTTGACACAGGATCAACAAGGCCGCAACAATTGGATCGATTTGTTGGGCGGCACAGCGCAAACGGCTCAACCGGCGACATCGAAACAACCGGAACACATACCGCAACAGACCGGCAATGCCAGCCGGAATGCGCTTGCGGGCTTTGCCTTAGGAGCGCTTAGCATAAAAAAAGGACAGGTCGTCTGGGAAAATCGACAGACCGGCAAAACGCTGCATATTAATGCACTAGAGTTTTCTTCGGACGGCATCGCGCAAGACAAACCTGCAGGTTTGGCGCTGACAGCCGAGATTTCGGGTAATCAGTTCTCCTATCCCGGCAACGTCAAAGCGGCTGCCGATGTGCTGATTAATGATTCACTCAACAACATACTCATTAATAACAGCAAGTTAGAATGGGCGGGTAAGCGTTTGCCGTTAGAGCAGCCATTAACGGTTGCCGCTACCATTAAAAAGATGGCGATTAACGCCAAAGAGCAAGCGCTGAATGTATCCAGTCTGCAATTGCAATCCGGAGATATTAAAATTGCCGCAGATTTTAATGGGGAACAGATTTTAGATAAGCCGGTAGTAAAAGGTCAGTTGCAGGTCGAACCTTTTGATTTAGGCGCTGCCTTGCAGCAATGGGGTCTGCAGCGTCCGGCAATGGCCGATGCAAAGGCGTTGTCCAGTTTTGCCATGACGTCCTCATTTGACTTCGCGCCGGAAAAACTGGACTTGGCCAATCTGGATACTGTCATTGATAACAGCCATGGCAAAGGTTCTTTTGCCATTAATGGCTTCGACGCCCCGGCAATTGTTTTCGATTTAACTGTGGATTCGCTCGATCTGGACCGCTATCTGCCGCCGCGCGAACATGCCGAAATAGCCAGTCCCGGCTTTGCCATAGCCGCAGGCGCTGCCAAGCTGCCGCTGGACTGGTTGATAAAACTAGATGCTAACGGCAAACTAACGCTGGGGCAGTTAATAGTTAATGGAATGACTATGCAAAATGCGCAATTAACGGTCAGCGCAAAAAACGGCGGCATTACCATCGGGCAAACGGCGAAACCTTTCTATCAAGGTGAATACAGCGGCGAGCTGGCGTTGAAAACGCTGGCGCAAAGTGCGCAAATGACGGTAAAGGAAAATCTGACGAACGTTCAACTGGAGCCATATCTGCAAGACATTAAAGGCAAGGCAATGGTAGGCGGGATGTTGACGGCATCGACTTCTTTGCAAAGCACTGGCGCTAACAAGAAAGGATTAAGGGACAATCTGTCGGGGCAAGTCGATTTTTTTTTGAAAGACGGTTTTTATTCGGAATTTAACCTCGATAAATTGGTCGCTCAAGCTAAAAACGCCATCTCAGGTGGAGGCAAAGCGGCAGAAAAAGAGCTGCCCAACCGAACTGCGTTCAAAGCCATAAAAGGTACAATTGCGATTAATCAGGGGCAACTAACCAACAACGACTTGGTCGTTAATGCGGAAAATTTTAGAAGCAAAGGCGAAGGCCGGGCAATGCTGGCGACAGGCGATCTGGACTATAAGTTGACGACTCGCGTACTGAAGGCCAAGGCCACGGCTGACAGCCCGGAGCAATTTCACAGTAAGCCAGTTGTTATCAAGGTAGGCGGTACACTCGGCAATCCGGATTTTACCCTGGATCTCAGCGCTTTATTAGGTGATAAAACCAAAGCAAAAGTGGAAAGTCTTATCGATCATAACAAAGATAAGATCGATAAGTTAATGAATAAGCTGGATAAAAAATCAGGCGTTAATGTGAAGAAGCTGTTGAAACAAATTTTTTAGGCATATTCTTCACAAAATGTTATTTAAGTCTTGAGAGCGGCAATGAATCCCGCTTCCGGTACTGCAATTAATGGCTGTACGCCTCCATTAATAACAGTTAACGGCGCAATTAATAGACTTAGCGTTCTAAAAAATTTCTCAGTAAATCGTGGCCGTGTTCGGTAAGAATAGATTCCGGATGGAATTGCACCCCCTCGATATCCAATGTTTTATGGCGCACTCCCATGATTTCATCGATATTGCCTTCTTCGTCCTGCGTCCAGGCGGTAATTTCCAGGCAGCTTGGCAAGGTGGCTTGTTCGATGACCAGCGAATGATAACGCGTAGCGGTAAAGGGATTGGCTAAACCGGAAAAAACGCCAGTATCATGATGGTAAACTTGGGAAGTTTTACCGTGCATAATGCTCTTGGCATGAATAATATTGCCGCCGAATGCATAACCGATACTTTGATGGCCTAAACATACGCCTAGAATAGGGTAACGTCCGGAAAATTTTTCAATTGTCTCTACGGAAATTCCAGCTTCCTTAGGGGTGCAGGGGCCTGGCGAAATGACGATTTTGTCAGGGGCGAGCGCTTTAATATCGTCCAAGGTCGCTTGGTCGTTACGGACGACAATGACATTTGCGCCCAGCTCGCCCAGATATTGCACCAAGTTATAGGTGAAAGAATCGTAGTTGTCGATCATGACAATTTTGCCCGATCTCATGGCCGTTCTCCTCGTTGAGTTTCCAGTCCGGCTTCAGCCATGCTCACCGCACGGAAGACGGCGCGTCCTTTGTTCATAGTTTCGTCCCATTCGTTTTTAGGGATGGAATCATACACGATGCCAGCGCCTGCTTGAATATGCAGTTTGCCGTCTTTAATCACTGCCGTTCTGATGGCGATGGCCGTGTCCAGATTGCCGGACCAGGCAATATATCCCACCGCGCCGGAATAAATGCCGCGTTTGACCGGTTCCAGTTCATTAATGATTTCCATAGCGCGGATTTTCGGTGCGCCGCTGACAGTTCCGGCCGGAAACGTCGCCGCCAGCACATCAAATGCATTATTACCGGACTGTAATTTGCCGGTTACGTTGGAAACAATATGCATCACATGCGAATAACGTTCGATAATCATTATATCGGTTAATTGTACCGTGCCAATTTCGGCGACACGCCCCGTATCGTTCCGTCCCAGGTCGATCAGCATTAAATGCTCGGCAATTTCTTTAGGGTCGGCCAGCAACTCCTGCTCAAACGCCAGATCGAGTTCGGACGTTGCGCCGCGGGGTCGGGTGCCGGCAATCGGCCTGACGGTGATCTGTTCATCTTCCAGCCGGACTAAAATCTCCGGTGAAGAGCCGACAATATGGAAGTCAGCCAGATTCAGGAAATACATATAGGGCGAAGGATTTAGACAACGCAATGCACGGTATAAATCCAGCGGCGGCGCAGTAAACGGAATGGACAAGCGCTGCGACAAGACGACCTGCATGATATCGCCGTCGGTAATGTATTCCTTGGCCTTGCGTACCGCCGTTTCATAGCCATCTTGGGTAAAACCGGAGATGAAATCGGCTTCATACACGTGGTTGTTGCGCCGTTTTGCGGCTTTGGTTTTGCCAGTGCGCAGTTTGTCTATTAATGACTCCAGGCGTTCAGTAGCGTGTTCGTAGGCGTGGTCATCGTCCGGATTGGCGTGCGTGAGCAGCAGCATTTTGCCGGTCAGGTTATCGAATACCAGAATGTCTTCCGATACCATTAATAGAATGTCAGGACAGCCGATCGGGTCGGGTTTGTTATCCTTCAGACGCGGTTCGATATAGGCAATGGTTTCATAGCCGAAATAGCCGACCAAACCGCCATTAAACCGGGGCAGTTCCTCAATATCCGGCACCCTGTAGCGTAACTTGAACTCCTCAATCCACACTAGAGGATTGTCATGCGTAGTTTCTTCCAATACCTCGCCGTCTTGTTCCAGGCGGATCAGATTGCCGGTAACTTTGATTAATGTCTTGCACGGCAAGCCAATGATGGAATAACGACCCCATTGCTCACCACCGTGTACCGATTCAAAAAGATAGGAATACGGGCCGTCGGCCAGCTTAAGATAGGCACTGAGCGGGGTATCCAGATCGGCCAGAACTTCCCGGCTGATGGGGATACGGTTATAGCCCTGTCTGGCGTAGTAGTTGAATTGTTCAGGGGTCATGGGTTTTTAGGCGAAAGGCAAAAGGCGCAAGACGAAAGGTTATAAAATTTAAGATATTGGATTAATTAATGAGGTAAGCCATAACATGTAGGCGCGTTTGCAAATGCGTAATGTATGGGTGAAATTTCAATTTGGCACAATTCATTTTATTTCGGTCTAATCTGAAAAAATCCGTTCGTGCTGAGCTTGTCGAAGCATGAACACGTTGTTTTTTATTGCCGGTTCCCGCACCGGTAAGCGGGCTACTTTTCTTTGCTTGTCGAACCACATGGATGTGGTGAATGCGAAAAATGCAGGAGCAATTTTCCGTCAAAGAAAAGTAGCCAAAATAAACGACACCCTCTGACGCTTATTGCCTACGCTTCTCGTTTTCGTCGGGAGCTTATCGAAGGCACGTCCATGTAACTCGATAAGCACGATTCATCGGCAACTGCTCCTGCGTTGCCCTACCTCCTGCATCCATGCAGTCGTCCATGAATAGCCCCTTCGGGTTATTCTCGTCTCAAACTGCGATGCTCGGCGCGACAGAAGGGAAATTTCTGCTAACTTACATCTCATAGTGCCGTAACGCGCATTAGCGAGTAATGTGCCGTATGAATTTCAATTCGGCGCAATGCATTTCATTTATTGCGCCCTACGTCCCTCAAGCCGAGCCAAATCACCTTCGATAACAGAGCATTTGGCATATTCTTTTTCGTCTATGGCGGCGTATGAATTTGCAAAATAAAGAACAGTGATTGCCAATAATGCAAGCTTGTTGATCATGCTTAATTTCCCCTAGTGAAACCTAACCCAAACCTATATAGGTTTGGCTTAACCCGCCTTAGCCATCTCCGCCCGCATTTCGTCAATGATGGCTTTGTAATCCGGCTTGCCAAAAATGGCGGAACCAGCAACGAAGGTGTCGGCACCGGCGGCTTTGATTGCGCCGATGTTGCTGCCGTTAACGCCGCCGTCGATTTCCAGACGGATGTTGAAACCGCTGTCATCGATGCGTTTGCGGCATTCGCGCAATTTGCCTAAAGCCGAAGGAATGAACGATTGGCCACCAAAACCGGGGTTGACCGACATTAATAAAATCATGTCGATTTTATCCATGACATAGTCCAGGTAACTCAACGGTGTGCCGGGGTTGAACACCAAGCCGGCCTTGCAGCCTTCATTCTTGATTAATTGCAAAGTGCGGTCGATATGCACGGACGCTTCCGGGTGGAAGGTAATATAAGACGCACCCGCCTTGGCGAAATCAGGAATGATGCGGTCAACCGGCTCGATCATTAAATGCACGTCGATGGGTGCGGTGACGCCGTGTTTGCGTAAGGCTTCGCACACCAAAGGGCCGATTGTTAAATTAGGTACGAAGTGGTTGTCCATTACGTCGAAGTGGACGATGTCCGCACCGGCAGCGAGTACGTTATCGACTTCTTCACCCAGTTTGGCGAAATTGGCGGATAAAATGGAAGGAGCTATCCAATTTTCATTCATTGTTGTTATCCTCTCTCAAGGTTAATCGTGTGAAATAGCGCGATTATATCGTGTTTTTAGGCTTTAGGCTTGGTATACAATGAGTTCTAGACAATAAGCCGTTCGTGGTGAGCCTGTCGAACCATAAACGGCTTATCCATTCACCCATTCGACAAGCTCAGGGCGAACGGATAAGCTTTATTAGCAATCTTCAAGTGACTTAATCAAAAATGAAATTAGTGACTTTTATCCACAATAATTACACCCGGTTCGGCGCGGTCATCGATAATGAGGTGGTCGATGGCGTCGGAGAATGCGATCTTCCCATGGCGATGATGAACTTTTTAGCGGCAGGCGAACCCGCCTTAGCGGCCATGCGCAAGCGTGTTGCCAGCGGCAATCACCGAATCCCATTGGCGGACGTAAAATTGCTGGCGCCTGTTCCCAAACCGGGAAAATTCCTGGCGATTGCCCTTAATTATCCCGATCATATTGCCGAAACAGGCCGTGACAGGCCGGAATATCCGAGCTTTTTCAGCAAGTTAAGCGCTTGTGTCATCGGTCACGGCGATGCTATCCAACGGCCTAAAGTGTCGGATAAGCTGGATTACGAAGGCGAGCTGGCGTTCATCATCGGCAAACGCTGCCGCCACGTGCCGGTGGAACATGCGCAGAAAGTGATCGCCGGGTTTACCATTGCCAATGATGTTTCGGTGCGCGATTGGCAATTTCGTTCGCCAACTTTCACAGTCGGCAAATCCTTCGATACTTGCGGACCGTTAGGGCCTTTTTTGGTGACCAAGGATGAAATTGCCGATCCGCATAACCTTAATCTTAAAACCTGGGTGGACGATGAATTAAGGCAGAATTCCAATACCAAACACATGCTGTTCAATTGCTACGAGATGATCTCGTATCTCTCGCAGGCAATGACACTGGAGCCGGGCGACGTTATCAGTACCGGTACACCCAGCGGTGTCGGCGTAAAAATGGAGCCGCGCGGATATTTAAAACCGGGGCAAACCGTCACGGTGGAGATTGAAGGTATCGGCCGATTAGTTAATCCGGTAATTGACGAGCCATAAAGATTAGCCGGATGTTGTCATTAATGCTTATAGTTCTTCAATCTGTTTGATAGACAAGGGCATGGTGATGTTTACTTTCAAACCGCCGAATTGGGAAACGCCAAGTGCCAGTTCCGCGCCGTACATGCTGGCGATTCTTTCGACAATGGAAAAGCCCAGGCCGCTGCCTTGCGCGGTTTGCGCGGTTTCCACGCAGCGGTGAAAGCGTTTTAACGAGTTCGCATACTGGTCTTCCGGTATGCCGGGTCCAGAATCTTCTACCGTGTAATATAGATACTTCCTGTCGCCTTCCAAGCTGATCAAAATTTTGCCCCCGGCTGGGGTGTATTTAATCGCATTATCGATGACATTCCTGATCATGATATTAATGAGCTGAGTATTCGCCAGAATTGGCGTCGTATCGCCTTCCATTAATTCCACCAGAATGCTTTTTTTATGGGCGGCCGGCTCCAGTTCGGCAATTACCTGAATAACTTCCCGGTTGAAATAAGTAATTTCTTTCGCCACGTATTCTTTGCCCGATTCTATGCGGGAAAACGTTAGCAATTGTTGCACCATATACGTCATGCGGTGCACTGCTTGCGTAATCCGCAACAAAGCTTGTTTGCGGACGGCTTCATCGGTGGTGCGCAGGGCGACTTGCGCCTGCGTTAATAAGCCTGCCAGCGGTGTTCTCAGTTCATGCGAGGCGTCGGCGGTGAAACGCCGCTCATGCTCCAGAGCTTGCTCAAGCTGCGAAAATAAATTATTGATTTCATTAACAACAGGTACGATTTCCTTGGGTAGACGTTTAGGTGATAATGGTTTCAAAAAGCTGGCTTCCCGCTTGGATAACGCCCGCTCCAGGCGATTAATCGGCCTTAAGGTGTAGCCGACGATAAACCAGATGACAATACCCAGCAGAGGCAGCCCGACCAGAAATTGCGCTACGAGCTGTTTGGAGATTTCATCGGTTAACTGGGCGCGGATTTCCTCTTTTTGCCCGACATGAATGATGTAATCGCCGTTGGCGTTGGTGATGCTGAATACATGCCAAAGGTGATCGTCGATGGTGGTTTCACTGAAACCGCGGGTTGAAGGCGATAACGCAAATTTCGGCGCGCTTTCGGAACGCAGAAGCAAACCGCTGGCTTTAGACCAAAGTTGAAAAGCTATTTTGCCTTCGTGTTTGTAGCCGTACGCTTCCGATTTTAATAAGTCGTCAAAGATATTCCATAGATTTTTTTTTTCTTTCAGATTATTAATACCCAACTCAGGGAATAACAAGCCGTCGTTTGCCAGTTGTTTTATGCCGGCGTCCTCGGATTTTAGCTGGAATTCGATTTTCCGGTCGACATCCTGGTCGGCGTTATGATTAATCTGTGTGAGTTTTAAGCGTTGCTCCAGGGTGTTATCCTGCGGCAGGCTGTCTAGAAACGCCAGCAGCACTTTCCCTGATTGCGCCAATTCGGCGTCGAACAGGGCGGCGACTTCATTGCGGGTGATGTTGTAATTAATAAAAGCGGTGACGCTCCAGATCAGCATGGAAGCCGATAACAGGCTGATTAATAGAAGCTGTCGGAGCGAACGCTTCATTCGGTGTTATCGGAATCGGTACTTGCATCACTGTCTGAATCGATAATATAGCCAATACCCCTGACGGTACGTATGATATTGGTATTGAGCTTTTTTCTCAGATAGTGGATATGCACTTCCACTGTATTACTTTCAATGTCCGAACTCCAGGAGTACAGACTTTCCTCCAGGCGGCTGCGTGATACAACACGGCCGATATTGCCCATTAAAAAGCTGAGAATCTCGAATTCTTTTTGGGATAAATCCACTTTTTCGCCGTTGTAAGTGACCTGATGCGAAGCCGGATCGAGCACCACGCCTTTGTGTTCGATGGTCGGTGTGCTTCGGCCTTCATTACGCCGCGCCAATGCTCGCAAGCGTGCGCAAACTTCGCCTAAATCAAAGGGTTTGATGACAAAATCGTCCGCGCCGCTGTCCAAACCTTCCACCCGGTCCGGCACCGTGTCTTTTGCGGTCAGCACCAAAACCGGCGTTTCATCCTTACGCGCGCGCAAGTTTTTTAATATGGTCAAACCGTCCATATCGGGCAAATTAAGGTCGAGCACGACCAGTTCGTAGCAGTTCATTTTCAACGCTTCGTCGGCAAGCTTTCCGTTGGTAAGCCAATCGACGGCGTAACCTTCCATTTTCAGGCCGGCAGCCAGACCGTCGCCCAATATTTCATCATCTTCAACCAATAATAATCGCATAAGTCCTCATCATTAATACCATAATAGACTCAACAACGTAAACAACAAATGTTAAAGCCGCCTTTAGCTTCATTTTACGGCCAACGGCAAAAAATATATAGTGGAACTCTCATATCAAGTTTTTTGCCGAAATGATAAACTGACTTTTAAATCAATTAATTAAATGAATTTTATGGCGCCGCCGCTCAGTTTATACGTCCACATCCCGTGGTGCATTAAAAAATGCCCGTATTGCGATTTTAACTCGCATGCGGTGAAATCCGGCGCGCCGGAATCGGCTTATGTTAATGCTTTATTGGATGACTTGCATTGTGATGTAGAGAGATTCGCCATTAATCGACCTATCCAGACCATCTTTATCGGCGGCGGTACGCCCAGTTTGTTTTCGCCAGAATCGATCGCAAAACTACTGGCAGGCATCAAGAAAAGCATAACCATTGCAGAAGATGCAGAGATTACTTTGGAGGCGAATCCAGGTACGTTCGAAAGCGCAAAGTTCAACGAGTTCAATCAGTTGGGGATTAATCGTTTATCGATAGGTGTGCAAAGTTTTCATGATCGCTTATTAACAACGCTGGGGCGGGTGCATTCTGGCCAGGAAGCCGTGAAGGCGGCTGAAATTGCCCATCAAGCGGGATTCAGCAACTTCAATCTGGATCTAATGTTCGGATTACCCGATGCAACGCCGGAAGAAAGCATTAATGACATAAAAACCGCGATTCAATTAACACCCGCGCATATTTCCTTTTATCAACTGACCTTGGAGCCGAATACCTTGTTCCACAAATATCCGCCCAAACTGCCGGATGACGAAACCACGTATCTTATCCAGAAACAATGCCAGGAATTATTGGTCGAAAACGGTTATCGGCAATATGAAATTTCCGCTTACGCAAAATCCGGCAAACAATGCCGTCATAACATTAATTACTGGCAATTCGGCGATTATATCGGCATTGGCGCGGGCGCACACGGTAAGCTAAGCTTATCCTTGCCGGAGAATATTATCCGCACCTCTAAACCGAAAAAACCGGAACTTTATCTGGCCGATCCGTCTAAGCGCACGGAGCAATTAATCTCCTTGCAGGAATTGCCTTTGGAATTTTTGATGAACCAACTGCGCTTGCGCCAAGGTTTTAGCTTAACGGGTTTTACTGCGAAGACAGGGCTTATGCCAAGCGATATGCAACCCGGCCTGTTGAATTGTTTAGAGAAAAATTTAATCGAATGTGTGGATAACCATTACCGGTGCTCTGAAAAAGGCTGGGATTTTTTGGATAGTATTTTGCAAAACTTTATTAATTGACGATAATTTGCGAACCGGAAGCGCACACGTTTTTGATTAATCGTCATGCCCTGTCGTGTGGCTCTATCCGTTACATTTCTTCAATATTGTTGCCAAAAAATCGAAAAGTGGACGTATTAATTGCAGCCGTAACCTAGTTTATTTTACAAGGAAAGCAATACTCTTTTATGTTAGACCAACAATCGCCAAGCCCAAATCAATCCGCCTTAGTTGGCTTGAAAAACTATATTCATCAAGAAATTATAGGTCAGGATGTGCTCGTTGAGCGCATGTTGATCGCCTTGCTGGCGGACGGCCATTTATTGGTTGAAGGCGCGCCGGGACTGGCAAAAACGCGCGCCATTAATGTGCTGAGCAAAGGTATTCAGGGCGATTTCCACCGGGTGCAGTTTACCCCTGATTTACTGCCTGCCGACCTGACCGGCACCGAAATTTACCGTCCGCAGCAAGGCGTGTTCGAATTCCAGAAAGGGCCGTTATTTCATAATTTAATCCTGGCGGATGAGATTAATCGGTCGCCAGCGAAAGTGCAGGCCGCCTTATTGGAAGCAATGGCGGAGCGGCAGATTACCGTCGGGCAAGCGACTTATCCTCTGCCGCAATTATTTATGGTGATGGCGACCCAAAATCCGATCGAACAGGAAGGCACGTACCCTTTGCCGGAAGCGCAGCTCGACCGTTTTTTGCTGCACGTGAAAGTCGATTATCCGAAACCGGTTCACGAAAAAAGCATTCTCCAGTTAGCGCGTTCGGAAGCGCGGGCGGATTCCGCCAAATTGAAATCCACGTTCGAAGTCATTAATCAGCAAACGCTATTTGCCGCGCGCGAAGATGTGTTGAACCAGTATATGATGGAAAGCCTGGAAGACTACCTGCTGCAAATCGTGTTGGCGACCCGCAGCCCGGCGGCTTACGGCAAGGATCTGGCAAGTTGGCTGCAATACGGCGCCAGTCCGCGCGCCAGCATTGCCCTGGACCGCTGCGCCAAAGCCAAAGCCTGGCTGGCGGGGCGTGATTACGTCACCCCGGAGGACATTCAGGAACTGGCGTTCGATGTATTACGGCACCGCCTGATTTTGTCTTATGAGGCGGAAGCGGAAGGCATTACGGCCGATATAGTCATTAAGGAGTTAATAGCCAGAATCGCGGTGCCTTGATGCTGTTTGCAAAAAAACCAGAGTTAGTTAACCCGGCGCAGCAGGTTAATGAATTAATTACGGTTTCTCTGAAAACCCTGATCGATTTAGCAAAACCGGCGAGCGGATTGCAATTGCATCGTCTGACAATTCGCGCCCAGCAAAGCGGCGGCTTTGTGTCGGCTTTCAAAGGCCGCGGCATGGAATTCGATGAGACACGGCTGTACCAACACGGCGACGATATTCGCGCCATCGATTGGCGGGTAACCGCTCGGACGGGGAAAACGCATACCAAACTGTTCCGCGAAGAGCGGGAAAAACCGGTGTTTATTTCGGTGGATAACCGCAAAGCCATGCACTTCGCCACGCGCGGCGTTTTTAAATCGGTGCAGGCGAAAAAATTGGCGGCTTTATTGGCCTGGATTACCAATCAACAGGGCGACCGCATTGGCGGACAGATTTTTTCAGTGTCATCCTGCCGTGAATTAAAACCTCAAAACGGCAAACATGCGGTTTTGCAGTTTTTGAACGAACTGATTAATGATCGAATTAAGGAGCAGATCGCAGATAAACCGGCAGATCAGGACGGCATTTCGCTGGCGCACATATTGGCGCGCTTAGCCAGGCATGCGCGTCCCGGTAGTTTGATCTATATCGTCAGCGATTTTCGCGGCATTAATAACCAAGTGGAAAACCATCTGTTAAAGCTGTCGGAACATTGCGACGTCGTGCTGATATTTATATACGATCCTTTGGAGAAAACCCTGCCGACGCAGGGTCGTTTCCGGTTCACCGATGAGCACAAAGACATTGTTGTGGATACGGGCGATAAACAACGATTAATGAATTATCAACACCATTTTGAAGTGCGGCTGCGTAAACTCAAACAGATTGCCTTAAGGCGCGGCATGGCGTTGCTGCAATGCAGCACACAGGATGATCCGGTTCAACTGTTAAGGCATCCTATCAAACATTCGGCCGAACCGCGCTGACATGGAACAGGCGCAACTTCCGCTACGCGACATTCATGTGCCGGAAGCTGTCGGCTGGTGGCCGCCTGCGCCCGGCTGGTGGATATTGGCTGTCTTGGTGCCTTTATTAATCGGCTTGCTGTGGTGGTTGTACCGCCGAATTACCAAAAAAACCGCAGTTAAAGCAGCGCAGAAACTCCTGCTGCAAATTAAACGGAACAAGGACGGAAACACCAGTCAACAACTGCAAGCATTATCCGCATTAATCCGGCGGGTGGCGATTAGCACTTCGAGCCGCGATGATTGCGCGGGGCTGACCGGACAGCAATGGCTGGACTATCTGAATCGGTCACTGAAAACTCCTGCGTTCAATACAGAGATTGGCCGCTTATTAATCGAAAGTCCCTATCGGCAAGTAACGCCGACTGAGAAGGAAATCGGCCAACTCGTCAGTCTATGCGAAGACTGGATCAAAGCGCAAAGCAAACGGAAACGATGATCCACCTTGAATGGCCGTGGTTATTAATAGTCTTACCATTGCCTTTGTTGGTGCGTTGGCTGCTACCTGCGCATCGTAAAGCGGAGCAGGCAGCGTTAAAAGTGCCGTTTTTGCACGATTTTGACGAAGCGGAAGCCAGCACTAACAGTCGGCAAGAGCGCTGGCCGTTACTGCTGGCGGCGGTCGCCTGGTTATTACTGGTGTTTGCTAGCACCCGTCCGCAATGGCTGGGCGAGCCTATCGAGCAGGCAGTCAGCGGACGCGATTTAATGCTGGCGGTGGATTTATCCGGAAGTATGGAAGTGCAGGACTTCATCATTAATAAACGCGCGGTCGATCGGCTGACGGCGATCAAATGGGTCGCTAACGACTTCATTAACCGTCGCGTAGGCGACCGGCTGGGGCTGATTTTGTTCGGCAGTCAGGCGTATTTACAAACGCCATTAACGTTCGACCGCAAAACGGTGATGACATTATTGGATGAAGCGGCTATCGGTTTGGCGGGCGATAATACCGCGATTGGCGATGCTATCGGGCTTGCTATCAAACGGTTGCAGAATCAACCGGTGGACAGCCGGGTATTAATACTATTGACCGACGGCGCCAATACGGCGGGCGAAGTAGCGCCGCTAAAAGCGGCGGAACTGGCAGCGGCAAACCAGCTTAAAATTTATACCATCGGCGTTGGCGCGGACGAAATGATCGTGCGCAGTTTTTTCGGAAACCGCAAGGTGAATCCTTCCGCCGATCTGGATGAAAATACGCTGGTAAAAATTGCCGAGAGTACGGGCGGCAGGTATTTTCGCGCCCGTAATACCGATGAATTGAATAATATTTACATGTTGCTGGATAAACTGGAACCGGTCGAAAAAGATAAGCAGTTTTTTAGGCCGCGCACCGATCTGTTTTACTGGCCGTTAGCCGTGGCATTACTGCTGGTGGGCGTTATTGGCGTATACCGGGCAAAATGGACTTAAATTTACACGAGTTTCATTATATCAGACCGCTGTGGTGGCTGGCGTTATTGCCGTATATCACCGTATTAATTCTGTTGGTAAGAAGCAAACTGAGCCGGGATGTGTGGACGTCGGTTTGCGATCCAGAGTTGTTGCCGTATTTATTGCAAAATAAAGCCGTGGCGGAAAGCCGATGGCCGTTCTGGTGCGGAGCGCTTGCCGGTTTTTTGGTGATTATCGCCTTGACCGGGCCAACCTGGGAGCGTTTGCCGACTCCGGTATTCAGAAATGATGCCGCCCTGGTCATTGCCTTGGATATGTCCAAAACGATGGATGCGGAAGACATCAAACCCAGCCGCTTAACCATGGCGCGCTATAAAATCGCCGATATCCTCAAGCAGCGAAAAGACGGTCAAACGGCGTTGCTGGTCTATGCCGATGAAGCCTTTACCGTGACGCCATTAACGAACGATACAGAAACTATCGCCAACCAGTTGACCGCATTAACCACCGACATCATACCGGCGGACGGCAACAATATTAATGCGGCCTTGAGTAAAGCAACAGACTTATTGAAGCAGGCTGGCTTACGGAAAGGCCAGATTTTGCTGGTTACCGACGGCGGCAATCTGGCAGAAGCCGATGTAAAAGAATTAGGCGATTATCAATTATTAATAGTGGGCGTAGGCACTGCCAGCGGCGCGCCCATTGCGTTACCGTCAGGCGGGTTTATGAAAAACCTGCAGGGCGATATCATCATCGACAAGGTCGATATTCCAGGGCTGGAAAAATTGGCGGCAAAGGGTGGCGGCAGATATCATTCATTTACAGCGGATGATACTGATTTTAAAACCTTGCTTGCAACTGCGGCGACAGCGAAAGAGCAGGGCGCAGATAATAAACTGTTACTGGAGCAATGGAGCGACAAAGGCCCGTGGTTATTGCTGGTGGTGCTGCCGCTGGCGGCGCTGAGCTTCCGCAAGGGCTTATTAATGCTCGTCTTTTGCTTATTAATGCCGTTGCCGAAAAATACATACGCCGAAGATGTTGAATGGCGGGATTTATGGCAAACCAAGGATCAGCAAGCGCAGAAAGCCTATAATAACGGCGATTACTCTACAGCGGCGGAATTGTTTGAAAATCCGGAATGGAAAGCAACGGCGCAATACAAATCAGGGGCTTACGATAAAGCGTTGGAAAATTTTAGATCTAACAATAACGCCAATAGTTATTACAATCAGGGCAATGTCTTGGCGCAATCGGGTCAATTGCAGGAAGCCATTGAAGCTTACAATAAAGCATTAGAAATTAATCCTGACGATGAAGATGCAAAATACAATAAAGCTCTAGTCGAAAAAGAACTGGAAAAACAAAAACAACAAGAGCAGCAACAAAACCAGCAGCAGAACCAGAACAAGAAAGACGAACAAAATTCTGAGAACAACAAAAACCAGGAACAAAACAAAAACGGCGACAAGTCAGATCAGTCGGAACAAAATCCGCCTCAGGAAAAGAACGACGAGCAAAGCCAATTCGAACAAAAGCCTCAGCAGAAACAGGAGCAATCCCAGAAAAGCACGGAACAGCAGCCGGATAAAAAAGAATCTGAAGGGGAACAACAAAAGAAATCCGAACCAGCCCAGCCGGAACAGGTTAAACAATCGCCAGAAGAGAAAAAACCGGAAGAACAGGATGCGGCAAGCCAGCAAGCTGTGGAGCGTGAAATGACCAACGAAGAAAAACAAGCCATTAATCAATGGCTGAAACGGATTCCTGACGATCCGGCAGGGTTGTTACGGCGAAAATTCAAATACCAGTACGATCAACATAACCGGTAAAACAGATTACAGACTTAATACAAACCGCTATGAGGCATAGAAGTTTATTAATAATCATTAATTTATTGTTAATGATGACATGCTTTGCCATGAGCTGGCAAAATGCGTATGCCGTTAATATCACGACGACGATTGACCGTAATCCGGTCAGGCAGGATGAGTCTTTTAAAATTCAATTTACCGCAGCCGATGAACCGGACGGCAATCCTGATTTGTCGCCCTTAGAGCAGGATTTTACGGTGCTGAATCAAAGCCAAAGCAGCAACAGCTCCTGGGTTAACGGAAATTACAGTAAGTCTATCCAATGGGTTGTTGAGGTGACGGCCAAGAAAGCGGGCAAACTTGTCATTCCCGCCCTTACGTTCGGCAACGATACCAGTGAGCCGTTGGCGGTGACGGTGCTGGAAAACAATCAAAACAATGACGCCGGTAGCGGCAGCGAAGAAATCATTCTGGAAGTAAAAGCAGCGCCCGGGCAACCTTATGTGCAATCCCAGGTAATTTATACCATCCGTTTATACCGGCGCGTCGAATTGGCCCAGGCCGAGCTCAGCGAACCGGAATTACCCGATGTCGTTATAGAAAAATTGGGCGATGACAGTAATTTTAATACCGTCATTAATGGCGTCGCGTATGCAGTAACAGAACGAAAATATGCTATTTTTCCGCAAAAAAGCGGGCAGTTTACGATCAAGCCATTAACGTTGACCGCCTCTATCGTGTTAGATAAGCCATTGTATTTTCGTGATTTCTTTAGCAATCGAATGAGCAAAACCAAACGGATTTTATCGAAAGAAGTTACCTTGAACGTGCTGCCTGCCCCTGCGGATTTTAAGGGTGGCGCATGGCTGGCGGCGGAAAAATTGGAGTTGACCGAAGAATGGTCCGGCGATAACCAACAAATGAAAGTCGGCGAGCCTTTGACCAGAACCCTGTCGTTGCGCGGTGAGGGTGTGACTGTGGGGCAACTGCCGGAACTGAATAACATTAATAACGCCATTCCGGAATTCAAAGCTTACCCTGATCAGCCGGTGTTGAATGAATCGAAACAGCCGGGTGGCATTGCCGCCTGGCGGCAGGAAAAAATTGCGCTGATTCCTGCAAAACCGGGACGGCATGTACTACCGGCAATAGAAATTCCCTGGTTTAATACCAACACCCAAAAAACAGAAATCGCCCGCCTGCCGGAAACGGCGATTAATGTAATCGGCGGCGCAGAGGTGCAGCCAGAGGCCGTAGCGCCTGTCCAAAATCCTTCTGTTCAGGTTGCGCCACAGCCAAGTATAGCGCCGGTCAATACTTTGCCAGCACCTGTTAATCCCGATTGGCGGCAAAACCCGTGGTTTTGGGTATCCGCCGTGCTGGTGCTGGTTTGGTTTTGCACATTGTTGTTCTTTTTGTCCAGACGCGTTAAAAAATCATCGGCTGTAGACAAAGGCATTAATAACAATGCTCAGGAAGTATCGCTCAAGCAAGTCATTAATGATCTGAAAATTGCCTGCGCCCACAACGATGCGCATATGGCCAAAAATGCATTGCTGGCTTGGGGTAAATTGATATTTGCCGTGGATAATCTGAGTGCTGTCGCCGATAATTGCAACTCACGCTTACGTGAAGAAATATTGCTGTTAAATCAATCACTTTACCGGCAGAATAAAATCGCTTGGCAAGGCAGGGAATTAGTGCGGGCGTTTAATGAAAATCAGTCAAAATCAATAAAAACGGTAGCGGAAGATTCTGTACTGGAACCCTTGAATCGGCTATAAACCCAGTTTTTTCCGGTATTCGACCGCCATAAACAAGGCCGCAATTGAGCGGGCTTCCGTGCATTCGCCGGTCGCCAACAAACCGTTAATATCCGATAACGGCCAGGGCACAACTTCCAGTTCTTCCGGCTCATCGCCTTCCAGTTTTTCAGGATACAAACCGGTGGCGATAATAATTTCCGTCATGTGTTCAAGGTAAGAAGGTGCAATCGAAAACGAGGTGAGGTGATACAGATTGTTGGCGCCGTAACCGATTTCTTCCTTTAACTCCCGGTTTGCGGCTTCCATTAATGATTCTCCCGGTTCGGTTCGGCCTTTCGGCAAGCCCAGCTCATACCGGTGTACGCCCGCTGAATACTCCCTGATTAATACCACCGTGTCTTCATTTAGAATCGGCACCACCAAAACCGCGCCGCCGCCAGGATTGCTGCGCGCCAGCCGTTCGAAGTTACGCTGTTCGCCATTGCTGAATTCAATATCCAGTGATTCGATGCGGAACAAGCGGCTGGCGGCGATTGTGGTTTTTTTTCGGATGATGGGAATATCGGGCATGTAATGAGTAAAGATTATGATTTCATTAATGATGTCAATGTCATAAAAATGAAGTTCAACATTTTTACGCGAGAAAAAGACGGTATTAATTATAAGCGGATGAATTCAATAGACATCCGCTGAGGTCAAATCGGCTCGCTGTAGCTGTGGTTACAACTTAAGTTACGGCGGTGTTTAGGCTGCCATTAATAATTCTGTGCTTAGTTTTGTTGTCGTAATGCTTTGCAATAATTGATTAATGCGTTAGTGGAACAGTCGTGGCTGTCGATTTCATCAGGTGTGTTTAATTCCGGTTGAATCGCTTTAGCAAGGATTTTGCCCAGTTCCACACCCATCTGGTCGAAAGAATTAATGTTCCAGATCGCGCCCTGGACGAAAATCTTATGCTCGTAAAACGCCAATAACGAACCCAGCGTTTTGGGCGTCAGTTTTCGATAGAGAAAAGAATTGGAAGGCTTGTTGCCGTCGAATATTTTCGATGCGATTAATACGTCATCTTCTCTTTCCTTCGGAGATAATTCATTAATGACTTCTTCTCTGGTCTTACCGCGCATTAATGCTTCCGGTTGCGCCAGAAAGTTGGAGACGAGAATATCTTGATGTTCCTGTAAGTTATAGAAACCGGTGGCGGCGCAGTGAAAATCGCAAGGCACCAGCTTGGTGCCTTGGTGAATTAACTGGTAAAAGGCGTGCTGGCCGTTGGTGCCCTGTTGTCCCCAGATTATCTGGCCGGTATCGTAATCGATTTTTTGGCCGTCCAAGTCGATGCTTTTGCCGTTACTTTCCATGTCGCCTTGTTGCAGGTAATCGGAAAAGTAGCGCATGGAATAATCGTAAGGCAACAAGGCGTACGATTGCGCGCCGAAAAAATTGTTGTACCAAATGCCCAATAAGCCCATGATCACAGGAATATTCTGGTCGAAGGGCTGGGTGCGGAAATGTTCGTCGGCTTCATAAGCACCTTGCAAAAGGTTTTCAAAATGATCCATGCCGGCGTACAAAGCAATCGACAAACCCACGGCCGACCATAACGAATAGCGGCCGCCTACCCAATCCCATAGCTCGAACATGTTGTCGGTATTAATGCCGAACTCAGTTACCAGTTTGGTATTGGTTGAAATCGCCACAAAGTGCTTGGCAATGGCGGATTCATCGTTATTAACCTTGTCAAGAAACCAGCGCCGCGCCGATTTGGCGTTCACCATGGCCTCCTGTGTGCCGAACGATTTGGAGGCGACGATAAATAATGTGGTTTCAGGCGATAACACATTTAAGGTGCTGAGCAAGTCCCCTGCATCGATATTGGAAACGAAATGGGCATTCAAACCCGGTTTACCGTAGGGGGCCAGCGCTGCCGCCACCATTTTAGGACCTAGGCTGGAACCGCCGATGCCGATATTTACGATGTCTGTGATGGGTTTGCCGGTATAGCCTTTCCATGCTCCGGAACGCACCCGCTCTGTAAAGGCGCGCATTTTCGCCAGTACGCCGTTGACCTCCGGCATGACATCGTCGCCGTCGATAAAGATAGGTCGATTGCCGCGGTTTCTTAAGGCAATGTGCAGCACGGCGCGGTGTTCGGTGGTATTAATCTTGACGCCGGAAAACATGGCCTCTATTTTAGCGGGCAGTTCCGTGGCGTTGGCCAGTTCGATTAATAACGGCAAGGTGTGTTGATTAATCCGGTTTTTGGAGTAATCGAACAGTATATCGTTGAGATGCAGGGAGTATTTATGGAAGCGTTCAGGGTCGTTTGCGAAGGCCTCACGCATCGAATAATTTTGCATGTGATGATAATGCGCTGTTAATGCAATCCAGGCCTGTGATGTTGTCAGTGCTGACATAAACTGGTGCTCTCTACTGATCTTGGTCTTTAAGTCTACGAGAAGGCTGCCCGGATGGCAAGATATAACAGCCCCGATTGATGCATATCAAACATACCCGATTAGTTTGGAAGGGGTTCTTTATTTGTCTTGAGTGATGTGCTAGAGTGCGACAATCGCTATTGACGATATTAAAATATCAGTTATCGTGTGGGTTCAGGTGTAAGTTTGCTTATGATCTGATATTTTTCACAACTACTATACTTATAAAAAACACTGGAAGGTGCGAGGAATTATGAACAGGTCATATTTTATTACAAAGATTTTGCTGGCAACCGTTGCAATGTTATTTTCAGCCTCCATTTTGGCGCATGGCGGCGCAAAAGGCACAGATACGGATCAATGTAAGTTCGAATTAGAACCGGATCACTGGATACACTACACAGCGTATCAACCTAATTCATTTCCTGCGGAAGAATTTTGCGCCGACATCCCTTTGGCTAAAGAATCTTTGATTCTGGTTTTCGACTATCAGGACCAAAAATATAAAGATAACACCGTAGAATTCGAAGTTACCAAAGAGCCGGAAGGCACCCGTGTATTCTTCTTGGAAGGTGCCAAACACAAAAGTGGCACCATCGAGCTGAAAATGCCTAACGGCGTTCCTGATGTCGGCAACTATTTGATTCATATTACTTTAGTGCCGGATCAAGGCGAGCGTAAAGATGTTCACATGGGGTTTAGAGCTGGCGCCGGTGCCGCCAAATCAGGCAGTACCAAATTCATCTACCTGATACTGATTCTTGGCGGTTTATATATAGCCTATTTGTATGTGGCGCCGTTCAGAAAGATCGTGGACGGTATCATCGGTAAAGCTAAAGATTAAGGTTTAAGTTTTCCGTTTCGGTTAATGCCGTTATAGAAGGCATTAACCGGATGGCGTATGGCAAAAATATCAGGGTAAACAGTAGGAAGTAGAGGTTTAGTATCAATGTTGAAATATTTACCGGCCATTTCAGCGGTAGTTTTCTTTTCGGCTTCCGTTTCGGCCGTTGAAATTGAAGACCACACCAAAATGCTTATGGATCATGGCGATGGACATTTAATGGAAATGTCCGGCGGCATGGTTATGGGGCAAAATGCCGATAAATTGCCGGGCGGTTGCGATAGTATTGCCGAAACCAAAGAAGTGACTGTTCATGCCGGACATAAATATTCGGAAAAATTTCCAGGCCGAATGTTTGCTTTCGATACGCAGGAATTTAATTTCAAACCCTGCACCAAATTAACCGTTCATTTTGTTAATGAAGATAAAATCCGCCATCAATGGATGATGCACGGCTTACCGAAGTATTTATATCCTAAAGGTATGTTCCATCTGGAAGTAACCGGCCCTGCGAAAATTTCCGGCACATTAATCCTGCCGCCGGGCGATAAAACCTATCTGGTGCATTGCGATATTGCCCAGCATATGGAAAAAGGGATGAAAGCGCAGTTGAAAGTCGGCGATGGCGATGGCGATCTGCCGAGTATCCCCGGCGTGACGGCACCCAACAACGTGGACGATTATAATGCGGGCATGCCGGAAGTGTTTGCCGCCGCCAAACAGACCGATCTTGATATCGCCGCGGCCAACGAAGCGCTGGCATTGGCAGAAGCAGCCAAAAAGGCAGGGAAGGCGGCGTCAGCAAATCAAACCGATTATTTTACGTCCGGTACGATGGTGATCGGTCTGGCGCTGGGATTAATTATGGCGGCTGCCTTCGGCAAAAAATTCAAGGGTAAAACGATTGCAGAAGCAACGGCCGAGAGCTTTGCCATGCTGAAATCTTTTTTGATCTTTGTTAAAAATCTGGTTTTCCGCTTGGTTAACCGTATTTTTTCTTCCAAAAATAAAATCCAACCGGAATAAAAAACAATCGAATTCGAAAAGCCTTGCAAAGCATTTTGCAGGGCTTTTTTTATTAATGGCTTTGTGAAATATGTTTGTGGAAAAATTCAGCACAGGGTTCGTTAATACTGAGTTGTGGGAGTTGTTTTTTAGCGCGTTTATATCGGCTACCGTTATGCCGGGCGGGTCCGAAGCGGTATTGGCGCTGTTAGCCTCGACAGGAAAATATCACATTGCCAATCTTCTGGTTTCGGCGACAGCCGGCAATACTTTAGGTGCAATGACGACCTGGGGTTTGGGCGTATTGGCCGCGCAGAAATATCCTGTAGCGTCATTATTATCAGCAGACAAACAAAAAGCGTTAAAAGTTGTTAAAATAAAAGGGCTTTGGGTGCTGTTTTTTTCATGGCTGCCCGTGGTCGGTGACGCGTTATGTTTTGCCGGCGGCTGGTTAAAATTGCCGTTGTTATCGGCTTTTATCGTCATTATGGTTGGAAAATTTTGCCGTTACCTGCTGGTGGCCTGGGCATTTATGTGATGTTGTTGCCTGCGCTCATAGTGTTAAGCAATAACTTTCTAAGTTATTAATAATTGTAAAACTTCATCGTGTTGCCACATTTTCCACAGCCGGGTATTCAGTACCCTCATAAAAAACGGGATTATTTTATTGCCGTATTTACGTTTTTTTGCGTGGTTATCTGTTTGCTTAGCGATTCCCATGCAACCATAGAAAAACAAAATGCATTGGGCGTATGCGGTTGGGTGTTTTTAATCGGGTTGCTATTGGGTGAGACGCTGGAAACCCGTGTACAAGTGGGCGTTGCCGTGATTTTTGCAACCCTGGGCGAACATTTTGCCTCGCCTTACATGGGCGGCTATATTTACCGCTTTCATAATGTACCCGCGTATGTGCCGCCCGGTCATGGCATGGTGTATTTAACGGCGGTCGCATTGGCGCGATCTGGGTTTTTTCAAATTTACGCCAGAGAAATCGCCAAGTTTGTGGTTACGGTCTGCGGGTTGTGGTCGTTATGGGGAATCAGCGGCATTCTTGATCAAGGCGATGCGGTCGGGGCCATGTTGTTCTGCGTATTTTTGATTTATTTGTTTAAAGGCCGGTCGCCGATGGTGTATCTTGCCGCCTTTTTTATTACTACTTGGTTGGAGTTGATCGGTACCTCGGTTGGTACTTGGCGATGGGTGTCGATTGATCCGGTATTAGGTTGGTCGCAGGGTAATCCGCCTAGCGGGGTGGCGGCATGGTATTGTCTGGTTGATGCGGTTGCATTGGGGGGGGCGCCTTTGGTTATGCAGGCGGCAGGGCAATTTAATTACTGGTTTCTGCTTGGGTTAAGAACAACTAAAGCTAAAATTAATGCCTATCAAGGGATCGGTACCGATTAATATTAATGAATAACCAATCGATTGGAATTAAAGTCTGAAGAGAATTGTTATCTGGTTTAGAATGATTAACGACTAAACTAATGAGTTAGCATTTATTATTAATGCGATTGGAAAACCTTCCTGAGAGGATATGTTATGCAACGCCGTAATTTTATAAAGTGGAGCGCCGCAAGTATTGGCGCCAGTCTGTTTCTGCCGGAGTGGGTGGCGGCAAAGGATGTCGTTGCTACGTCGGTCAGCGATATTTATTACACCAAAGAGTCGCCAGGACGCTGGAAAGACAAGGTAGCTGGGCATTTACCCAGTATCGGTATTGAGAAGTCGAAAGGCAAAATTACCGTGAAAGTCGCTACCGCCCATGAAATGAAGGGCTATGAGCACTATATCGTTAAACACGTTTTGTTGGATAAGAATTACAAATTTATCGACGAGCATCTGTTTAACCCCGAGAAAGATAAGGCCGCCGTTTCAACTTTTGCCTTGGATCAATGTTCCGGCGTTATTTTCGTCTTGAGCATGTGTAATAAACATGATTTGTGGTTGAATTCGGCCACTGTATAACCGTTATTCGATTATTTTTAGTATTAATGACATATGTTCTTTTTTGACGGTGATTAAAATTAACGAATGCAACAAAAAATTACCGTCACCATCATCACGTTAAACGAAGAAGAGAATATCAAAGACTGCATAGAGTCGGCCTGGCGGGTTGCCGATGAAATCATCGTGGTCGACAGCCTGAGTACCGATAATACTCGTGAAATCGCGCAATCCTTGGGTGCGCGCGTCTATGAGCAAAGCTATCTGGGAGACGGGTTGCAGAAAGATTTCGGTGTCCAGTTTGCCGCCAACGACTGGATTTTGCACTTGGACGCCGACGAGCGGATGGATGTCGACATGGTTGCTGAAATCAAATCGATTAATTACGCCGATTCGACATTCGACGCCTACGCTTTCGCCAGAAAAAATTTTATCGGTCAGCGTTGGCAAAAAGTATGGTATCCCGATTATATGATCCGGCTTTATCACCGCGGCCGTTGCCGATTTTCGCCCATGATCGGTCACACGTCATTAATGACGGAGAATTATCAGCGCCGGAAGGGGCATATTATTCACTACTCGTTCAAGGACTTGAGCGATTACTTGGTACGCACCGCCAAATACAGCAAAAGGGATGCGAAAGTATTGCTGGACAGTGGACGCCGCATTTCGGTTTTGGATCCGTTGACGCATGGGTTTAGCGCGTTTGTTAAATATTTTTTTCTGAAAAAAGGTTTTCTGTACGGGCTGGACGGTTTAACGGCTTCGTTGCTCGGTGCGCTTAGGCCTTATTTGAAATATGCGCAGGCGATTGAAATGCGCGACAGTTCTTCAGCAAACCGCTAACGGCTATAAAAATCGGCGAGAATATTTTCTATCTCTCGTAAAGTTACAGAAATTACAACATTAATCCATTAAGCGCCTAGATTCCGCATAAGTTACCATCCGCACAACCAAAATTATAAATAACGATGTGGCAATCTATTAAAAATGCTTACCGACAACAGCCGATTAATTGGGCTGGTGCGGTATTGTTAATTTTTATTTTAACCGTTTATCTGTCTACTGCACTGGCTATCGCTGCTTCCTGCATGCTGGGTTTGGTTTGGCTGACAATCAAACAATATAACAAGTTGCCTGGTATTCTTAAAAATAACGCAACGGCTGCCTGGGCATTGGCGCTATATATATGCTTTTTTATCGGTCTCGGTTACAGTAGCGCACCTTCTGATGAGGCTTTTTCAGTGATCAGAAAATACCGGGAATTAACTTTTATTCCGTTGATCGCCTGTTTTTTTACGGATGATCGCACCCGTTTATGGGCGTGGCGCGCATTTGTCGTTGCTTCTGTAATTACCTTGATCGGTTCCTATCTGATGGATTTAGGCTTGTTGGATATGAATCGCCACAAAAGCTTCAGCTTAAAAAGCCGTATCACTCATAGTATTTTTATCGCATTTTTTATGTTTTATTGCGGACATAAGGCTTTGGATGATAATAAGAATCGCATTTTGTATGGAATAGCGCTGCTCCTGGGGACTTATAACTTGTTTTTCGTCGTCGAAGGCCGCACCGGACAATTAGTCCTTATGCTGCTGGTTCCATTATTTGCCGGTCAACGCTTTGGCAAGAAGGGTCTGTTGTGTGCAATGTTGGCTATTATTCTGTTTGCGACTTTATTTATTCGTTTTTCCGATAAATTGGTAAGAATTCAGGAAGGCTTTGCCAATACCCTAACTTACCTGAATAAAACTCCTGAAAAACAGCGGTCTTCCATGGGTAGACGTTATCTGCTCTGGGAAAATTCAGCAGCAATTATTGCCGAGAAACCGCTTTTGGGTCATGGTACCGGCGGTTTCGCCGAGGCATACGAACAAGTAGTCGGCAATAAGAAAATCATTTCTTATAACCCGCATAATGAATTCTTACTGATAGCGGCGCAACTGGGGTTGGCCGGGTTGTGCGTTTATCTTGGTTTTCTTTACAGCCAATACCGGATGTCTAAAATTTTGCCCGATCAAGAGAAATGGTTGGCGCAGGGTATGTTGTTAACATTAATGACCACCAGTCTGTTTAACAGTCCATTTTTGGATCATACGGAAGGCCATTGGTTTGCTGTGATGATTCCGCTTTGTCTATCTGGAGACGTTATACTGGGCAAACCGACATAATTTTTTTGTTGCAGCTTGTTTCAATAACGGCTATATCTAACAAAATCAAGCATTAGTACTATCATCATTCAGCATGTCAACCAGCGGCGGCATTCAAATCTATAAACGGCTTTTAGTATACGTAAAGCCGTACTGGGGGCTGTTTGCCGTCAGCCTTGTGGGTTTTTTGATTTATTCCGCCACTCAATATTTGTTACCGGTATTAATTCAGCATATTCTGGATACTTTAAAAACAGAAGCGCGCGAGGGTATGCAATATTTGCCGTTGTTCTTTTGCGGGCTGTTTTTTATCCAAGGCATTGGTAATTATCTGGGCAATTACTTTTTAGCTAAAGTATCGACGAATGTAGTTCACAGTCTACGATGCGAAGTCTTTAAAAAATATACCGAATTGCCGACAGCCTTCTTCGATGCACATAACAGCGGTTTTCTGATCTCCAGGATTACCAATAATGTCGGCGAAATGACGAAAGCCAGCACCGATGCAGTGCGTACGTTTGTTCGGGAAGGCTTGACCGTGCTGGTGTTATTGATTTATTTGTTCAAATCCAACTGGATGTTATCCCTGACGTTTGTCGGCATAGCGCCCATCATTGTCGTATTGGTCAAGTATGTCAGCCGCCGGTTAAGAATGATCAGCAAACGGATGCAGGAGTCCGTGGGCGACATCACGCATATTACTTCAGAATTGGTAACCGGCCACCGGATTGTCAGGGGTTACGGCGGCGAGGCGTATGAAATCCGGCGTTTTTTACAACGCAGCTACTACAACCGTGGACAAGCGCTAAAATTAGCGACTACCACGGCGGTTCATAACCCCGTCATGCAATTTATTATTGCTATCGCGCTGGCGTTTTTGATGTACATGGCATTGATTTTTATGAAGCAAGCCAGCGTCGGCGAATTCAGCGCCTATCTCATGACCGCGATATTAATCCAGCGCCCGATCAGACAATTAAGCGACGCCAACAGCGATATTCAAAAAGGCATCGCCGCCGCCCAATCTATATTCGATATTTTGGATGAACCCGGTGAATTCGATGAAGGCGTGTACGAGGTAGAACGGGCTAAAGGCGCACTGGAATTTAAGAATGTAACTTTTTATTATCCGGGAGCGGCTGAGCCGGCGCTTTCCGATATTAACTTTAGCGCCCAACCGGGGCAAACTATTGCTTTGGTCGGCGCGTCCGGTGGCGGCAAAAGTACGCTGGTTAATCTGGTGCCACGGTTTTATCCGCATACGCAAGGAACAATATTGCTTGATGGTGTGGAAATTAATCGCTACCGTTTGGCCAATTTACGCAAACATATTGCGCTGGTTACCCAGCATGTCACCTTATTTAACGATACGATTGCCAGCAATATAGCTTACGGCGACTTGGCCGATGCATCCAGAGAGGCGATTATTACCGCTGCGTCGGATGCTTATGCCATGGAATTCATTACTAAACTGGAACAAGGCCTGGATACCGAAATCGGTGAGAATGGTATCAAATTATCCGGCGGGCAACGTCAACGTCTGGCCTTAGCTAGAGCCTTGTTAAAAGATGCGCCAATCCTGATTTTGGATGAAGCGACTTCCGCCTTGGATACTGCGTCAGAGCGTTATATTCAACAAGCACTGCAAAAGGTGATGAGTAACAGGACGACATTAGTGATCGCCCATCGTCTGTCTACCATAGAAAACGCCGATCTGATCTTGGTGATGGAGCGTGGCAGGATTGTCGAAAGGGGCGTTCATCACGAATTAATTAAAAAAAATGGTGTCTATGCTAAATTACACCAAATTCAATTTGAATTGGAAACAGAGCAGCCGTTGACGACGAATCAAAACCCTGTTGCAACTACAACACAACCGGTGGTGATTAAATAAATATGATAACCAATAACATCAAAAATCTGGTTTAAAAGGGACGGGTTGTGCTCAGCATTATTACCGCCATATATAATCAAAAAAGCATGAATGAATTATATTGGCATTATTTATCTACCTGTACCCATCATCCCTTTGAATTGATCGTTATCGATAACGGTTCAACCGATGGTAGCGCCGAGTTTTTTGAATCGGTCGGTGCTAAAGTAATTCGCAACGGCGTGAATTACTCTTACCCTTATTGTCAAAATCGCGGTATAGAAGCTGCGCGTTACGATTGGCTGGCGTTTTTAAATAACGACATTATCGTATGCCCCGATTGGGACAAACGTCTTATAGCAACGATGGAAAAGAACGGACTTGAAGCGGCCACGGCTTGCGGCGTAGAGCTTTTGGAATCAAAAAGCGAAACCCGACAATTCCGCAGGCGTTGGAATAAAATAAAGATATTACTGACATTATTCGGACAAGCCACGTTCGTGTTAAAGCTCACCCACAGATTAATGTACGGCGACTGGCAGCGTTTTTGCGAACAGCGTTACCAAACTTTTCAACATCAGGTAAAGCAGGGCTTTGTCGGCAATGCCGTTATGATGAAACGTGAAGCACTGGCTAAAATCGGGTGGTGGGACGAGCGTCTGCAAGCCGCCGATTACGATTTGTATTATTGGACTATGGAACGCGCCCAAACGGTTGGCGATATTAAACCGGTGCACATTTGTTTGGACGTGTTTATTCATCATTATATTCGCTTAACCTCCAAAAAAAGTTATCCGCCGTTTGTCGACAAGGCCAACTTGATTTCTATCGAACAGAAATGGGGAAAGGCAAAAATGGATGATTATTTTGCTTTATTAAACAGATAACCCCCAATTTTCCAGAACTATCATCATTAATCCTGTTATTAATCATTAATAGCGTTATATAACAATAAATCGAATCGTTCCGCTAATTTTAAACCATTAAAACAAGGATAGAATGTGAAAAATTTTTTGCCGGTGCTAAGCCAACATCAAAAGATGATGGAGAAACTTGCACACCACAATGCAGAGATTGAAGCAGCTGGCAAACTATTAATAGAGACGATCCGGCAGGGCGGAAAAATACTGTTGTGCGGTAACGGCGGCAGTGCGGCGGATAGTCAACATTTGGCTGCGGAATTTGTGGTTCGTTATGAAACCAAACGCCAAGCATTAGCCGCCATCGCATTAACTACCGATACTTCCATCCTTACCGCATCCGCCAACGATTTCGGTTACGACTCCGTGTTTGCCCGCCAAGTGGAAGCGTTGGGTAATGCTAACGATTGTTTAATTGCCATCTCTACCTCAGGTAACAGCTCTAGTGTTGTGGCGGCGGCAAAAACTGCGCTCAGCAAAGGTATGATTGTGATTGGCATGACAGGGGAAGTTGATAGTGAATTAAGCCGGACGGCCTCATTAACGATTAAAGTACCGTCAACGGTTACCGCTCGAATACAGGAAGCCCATATCGTTATCGGGCATTGGTGGTGTAATATCGTGGAAGAAACGTTCAGCCTGGAGGTAAACGATGCTGGCGACAACGCCTGAGTTTTCTTCCGCTTCCGTGCTGGTGGTTGGCGATGTCATGTTGGATCGCTATTGGTCCGGTAAAGCCGGGCGCATATCGCCTGAAGCTCCGGTGCCCGTGGTGCAGGTTAAAAATATAGAAGATCGTGTGGGCGGGGCGGCCAATGTTGCCTTAAATATTGCCAAACTGGGCGGTAAGGTTACCTTGCTGGGCGTTGTCGGCGATGACGAAGAAGGCCGAATTATCAAGCAGTTGCTCGAGACGGGCGGTGTGCGCTGCGAGTTAATTGTAGTTCCGTCACTGCGCAGTATTTGCAAATTGCGCATTATTGCGCGCAATCAACAATTAATTCGTATCGATTTTGAAGAAACACCGCTGGACTTCGATACCGCCAAGCTGGCAAACCGGTTTGCAGAACATCTTGCCTCCCATAATGTGGCGGTATTTTCCGATTACGGCAAAGGCACGTTGCGGCAGGTACAAGAGCTGATAGCGCTTGCAAAAAAGCAGCAAATTAAAGTATTAATCGACCCCAAAGGCCTGGATTACCAGAATTATGCTTTTGCTGATTTGATAACGCCCAACTTGTCGGAATTTCAGGCTGTCATGGGCGCTTGCGAGAGTGAAGAGCAACTGCTGGCTAAGGGCAGAGAGCTATTAACACGGCTACAGATTCCCAATCTATTAATCACCCGCGGTGAAGCAGGGATGACATTAATCCAGCAGAATCGCGAGCTTACGATATCCGCGCAGGCTAAAGACGTGTTCGATGTAACCGGTGCAGGCGATACCGTGATTGCCGTGGTAGCCGCCAGCATCAGCGTCGGCATGGATTGGCGCGACGCGATGTACCTGGGAAATCTGGCGGGCGGCATTGTAGTCGGTAAGCTGGGAACATCTACTGTTTCCCGAGAAGAATTAATCCGCGCCATGCATGGCGAAAAAAGCGCACAGTACGGTATTGTTTCAGAGGAAGAACTCAGCCGCATTCTGGCAATGGCCAAAGTAAACGGCGAAAAAATTATCATGACCAATGGTTGCTTCGATATATTGCATATCGGCCATATCACTTATCTGGAACAAGCCAGAGCGCTAGGCGACCGGTTGTGCGTTGCTGTTAATGCCGATGAGTCGGTTAAAAAGCTGAAAGGCAATTCCCGGCCTATTAATGGTTTACAGGAACGCATGGCCATATTGTCGGCTTTGTCGTGCGTGGATTGGGTCGTTGCGTTCTCAGAGGAAACGCCGGAACGTTTATATTGCAGGCTACTGCCTGATGTAATCGTCAAGGGTGGAGATTACCTGCCGGAACAGGTCGTCGGCGGCGATTGTGTGATTCAAGCAGGCGGCGAAGTAAAGATATTACCTTTTGTCGAAGGTCATTCAACCACCAATCTCATTGAAAAATCGAAACTAAGCGCAGATCAGTAGAATAGTCCTGTTTTGACCCTAATATCGCCGACTTAAAGATTGGGGATAAGGGAATTAAGCTGTTAATGCCCGTTATTAAAGGCGAGCAATCAATCGTAAAGATTTATTAATAGCGTTACGACGACAAATACCGCAGTGAGCAATTATTACCAATTTTAAAAAATGCGATGTCTATCGCAAACGAAACATCCATCTCGGTCTATTTTTATTTCTGATCGTTTGTAGTGTCTACAAGCTATTAATAAATTAATAATAATCTGGAGATGAACAATGAAAGCCAATCAATTTTTTTCGCAAAACCCAAACAACCTATACCGCAAGTCAATTTCTATACTGTGCTAGTCGTCGACGATTACGGCCCGGCTAAAAAAATGTTAGCCGCCAACTTATGGAATTTACCTCAAATTGGCGAAATCGAATATGCCGACAGCGGTGAAGAAGCATTGGCTAAAGCCGCTCGCAAGCATTACGATCTGATATTTCTTGATATCAGCATGCCCGGTCTCGACGGTTTTGAAACGTGCAGCCGCATCCGTGAAATGAAGGGTTACGAATTAACCCCCATCATCATGGTATCCGGTAATTCAGCGCCGGGAAATCAATTTAAAGGCGCAATGTCGGGTTGCACCAGTTATGTGACCAAACCCATTCAACAAGAGCCGTTCCGCAAGCTTAATCACAGAATGTTTTTCTGGCTGGAAACTTGCAGCGCAGCGTAAAACGATGGTAAAAGCCGTTAATTTATCGGATTAATAAAGTTTTCCGACGATTTAAGGATGGTTGAAGGAAAAAAGAGACGGAGCATGACGCTCCGTCTCGCTGCTTCGGCAAATAGTTAATCCGCCAACTGCTGGATGCCGTCCAGCAACCATTTGGTTTGCTGAGGGTTGTTGGGTTTGACGAAATGCCAGACTTCCCGTACCTGATTCGCCTGAGCATTACGATCTTCGCGCAGGATAGTGTCGAACAGGACGACGGCTTCGATTTCATTGCCGATTTCGCGCACCTCCAATAATTCCGCATCTATTTTCAATACGTCGGTATGGTTTTCCTCGGTTGCCGCATTCAATTGATCTTGTATTTCGGAGAACACCTTATCGGTTGTTAATCCTCTTATTTCGGCTAAGTCGCGCGTATCCCAGGCTTTTTGCAAAGTTTTATAGGCGATTTTGGCGCCATTTAAAAAGTTTTGCTCGTCGAAGCCTTTGGGAATTACGGCGGCGTCGAATTCCGCATCCTGGTATGGCGCATCTTGCTCAACACCGCTCTTAACAGGCTTATTTTTATCGAATAACAAGTCGGTATTGAAACCTGCCGGTGAGTTTTGCGGATTTTGCCCGCCGTATGGCTGGCTATCATTATGAGAGCCGCCATGATAAGTCCGGTCATACGCCGGGCGCTGCGTATTTTGCGATCGTGCGGCAAACATTTTAAACAGCATATAGGCAATACCGCCCAGCACCAGAATATCTAAAAAATTAAACCCGTGAAAAGCGCCGCCGGTCAACATCGAACCCAATAAACCGCCCACGGCCAGTGCGCCCAACATTCCCATTAAGCCGCGATTACGCATTGCGGGATTTGCTGCAGGATTTTGCCGGTTAGCTTGCTGTTGCTGCTGTTGTTGGTTGTACTGCCGGGAAGGCTGTACGGAACGCTGGTACGGAGAACTGTATGACGATCTGCCGCCGAAATTGCCGCCGCCGCCAAAACGGCGCGCTTCTGCATCGTCCAAGCCTGCAAATACCAGAAATAAGGACAGCATTACGCTGAAGATGATGCCGGTTTTGATTTTCATAATGTCCTCAAAAATTAATATAAAAAGGAAAATCGTAGCTATAAGATGGGGGAGAAGATTAAAAGTTTCAAGTTATTAATCGTTTATTGCTAAAATAAACCCTGATTATGAAACAGATTTTTCCTAAACTCCTAATAATTATACTCGCCATGCTGCAATTTTTTGCACCGTTGGTGCATGCGCATGCGGGTAGCCAAAATTTTAGCCAGGGATTGCACATACCGGGTCTGGAAGTTTATCTTGCAATTAATAATGAGAAAGATTACTCCGGTCAATTTGTCGCCATTAATACTTCCGGTTCGGATCAGGAAGGCATTTTAGTCGTTGTCGACGCAGGCATTAAAAAATCGAACGATGCGGTTATCTTTAGTCACTATAACGACTTCACATTAATAGCGGTCGAAACGCCGGTCAAACCTTGCCTGTCTGCAGGCGGTTATCACATTATACAACACCATCACCGGCTGCCCATGCGTAGGCCGCTACTTTCCCTGCCTCCTCGAGCGCCGCCCGCAACAATCAGCTACGCTTAATCCAGTTAAATCGCTGGACATGTGCTTTTATTAATAATAAGCGGAATTCCGCATAGAGCTTGCTTATGATTGTTTTGAACTTTCGCGGATGGTGGCTCATCCTGCTGTTTTACAGCGCTGTGGCGCTGGCTGAAAACAAGCCGACTGTTGCTCACCACGATCCTATTGAAGTAGATCATTCGTTAACGCTGGCAAAAGTGGTCGATATAACGCTGGAAAAATTTCCGGATACGGCGTGGTTGAAAGCCCTGGAAGAAGAAGCCAGCGCGATTAAAGAGCGCGGTAAAAGCTGGACGGCAGGCGCGTCGCAAGCGGGATTGCGCTTTCAAGAAGCCACAACCGGCACATTACATTATGTAGATGCAACAGTACAAGTACCGCTGTGGAATTTAGGGCAACGTGATGCCGAGCAGGAGTACGGCTTGAAAGCCGAAACCAGCGCAGAATTGCAGACGGCGGCTATTAAACTAAGAGTTGCTGGATTGGTTCGCGGCGCATTATGGGAGATGGAATTACAGTCGGTTCGTTATGAGCAAGCCAAGAACGATCTGGAATTATTCGAACAACTGCTCGCCAAAGTGGAGCGCCGCCACGAATTAGGCGATTTGCCGCGCGTCGATGTGTTGTTGGCGCAAACCGAGTTTCTGGAAAAGCTTTCGGTGTTAACCGAAGCCGAAGCTGAGTTAATGCATGCCCGCAAGCGCTACGCCAGCATTACCCAATTAACCAAAATTCCGGAAAGTTACCGGGAAAAGTTGACGCCGTTAAAAAAAATCGAAGTAAATCACCCGGCATTAATCGCCATTAATAGTCAGCTAGATCGCAAAAAAGCGGAATTGAATGCTATTAAATTGGTTGGTTCCGGTCAAAGTAATCTCATGATCGGCGTCAACAGCGACCGGCCCAGCAACATCAGCGCCAATACCCCCGATCCGCGCAGTAACGACACCGAAAGCTTTAACATCGGCGTCAACATTCCTTTTGGCGGGGAGTCTCACCTGAAACCGCAGGTAGCCGCCATTAATGTCGAATTAAACCGCTTACTGGCTGACCGCGATCAGCTTTTTCGCGACTTGGAACTGGCTCATCATGAAGCGGAACACCATCTGGAAGTCAATCAGGCAGAATTGGAAATAAACAACGAAAACAAAAAAATTGCCGAAGAACATCTGAAAATGATGGAGCTCAGTTTTTCGGTAGGCGAAATCAGTTTAATGGATTTGTTGAAAATCCGGTCCAGAACGCAACAAGCCGTGTTAAGCGCAAAAGAACGCGCCACCATGCTAGAGCGCGATATTGCTTTGTATAATCAAGCGGTAGGAGTACTGCCATGAGCCGGTTAATCATTTTATTAATGCTGGCGGCGTTTGTTTTGTCCGGGCTTGTACAGAATGCTGTGGCGGAAACTAATTTCATTCAGCTAAATCAGCAACAGATTGAAAATCTTGGCATAAAAACCGGTAAGTTAGAGCCAGCCAAACGGATACCCTTATTTTCGACGCCCGCCAAAGTGGTGGTGCCGCCGGAGCATGATTTCATCGTCAGCGCGCCGCTAGCCGGATTGGTTGTCAACATGAACGCCGCCGTCGGCGATAAGGTCATTAAAGGCGGCGTGATCGGTTTCATTAATAGTCCCGAGTTGCTGACTCTGCAAGGAAATTACTTGAAAGCGTCCGGCGCCATGAAACTGGCGTCGGCAAAATATAACCGCGATAAAAAATTAAAGCAGGAAGGCGTCGTTTCCGGACGCAGCGAACAGGAATCCTACAGTTTGTACAAAGCGGCGGACGTCGAAGTCAACGAAAGCAGACAATTGTTGCAGATAGCCGGTATGACTGCGAAGGACGTTCAACAACTGGATACCACCGGAAGATTAATCGGCAAGCTGCCGATACGATCGCCGGTTACCGGTAGAGTGCTGGAACGGATGGCGGCGATTGGCAGCCGCGTCGATAGCCAATCGTCGTTGTACCGGGTGGCGAATCTGGATGTATTATGGCTGGAGATTAATGTGCCGCAAGAACACATTAATGACATCCATATAGGCGAAACCGTACAGGTAGAGAACGGTCTGGCGGAAGCTACCGTTAATGTGCTGGGTCAAGGCGTGAATCCGGAAAATCAAACCGTGCTGGCTAGAGCGATTGTTAACCATGCGCCCTCATCCATCAGGGTCGGTCAAAAACTGACCGTCCAGCATTTGCAAGCGGATGTCAACGCTGCTTATCTGGTTAATGACGCCGCCATCGCGCATCATCAGGGTAAAGCCTTTATTTTTCTCAAGCAGGAGAACGGTTTTAAAGTCTGCGAAGTTAATGTCATAAGCCAACAATCCGGAACGTCAGTCATCAGCGGGGCAATCTGGGGAGATGAAGAAATTGCCCTCAATAACTCGGCAACTTTAAAAGCCAATTGGCTGGGCCTGGGTAGCGATGAATAGGAACGATAAATAATGGCGGGCTTGATCCGAATTGCCCTCAGCCAGCGAATACTGGTGTTGTTGGCGGTATTAATGCTGTGCGGCGGCGGCTATTACGCCTTCAAAAATCTTCCGATTGACGCGTTTCCCGAAGTCTCGCCCACGCAAGTCAAAATCATCGTCAAAGCGCCGGGTATGACGCCGGAGGAAGTGGAAACCCGCATCACCGCGCCGATTGAAGTGGAATTGCTGGGTATCAGTCACCAGACCATGCTGCGTTCTATCGCCAAATATGCATTGACTGATATTACTGTCGATTTTGAAGAAGGTACGGACATCTACTGGGCGCGCCAGCAAATTGCTGAACGACTGAACACGATGTGGGGCGATCTGCCCGATGGTGTAAGCGGCGGCATTGCGCCGATGACGACGCCACTGGGTGAGATGTATATGTTTTCCATTGAAGGTGAAGGCATAAGCCTAATGGAAAAACGCGACCTGTTGGATTGGGTGATTCGCCCCGCGCTGAGAGCTGTGCCCGGCGTGGCCGATGTTAATGCTTTGGGTGGGCTGGCCAGAAGTTTTGTCGTCAAACCCGACAACGCCAGATTAGCGGCCAGAGGAATCGGTATCGATAAGCTGATTAATGCCTTGGAACGCAACAATCGCAATGACGGCGCTGGCCGCCTGACGCAAGGCGAAGAAGCATTAATAGTCAGAGCCGAAGGGCGCATTAAAACCCTGGAAGACGTTCGAGCCATCGTTATCGACAACAGTCAGGGACTGCCGATTTCGGTGGGTGATGTCGCCGATGTCGCAATCGATGCCTTAACCCGCCACGGCGCGGTCAGTAAAGATGGGCAAGGCGAGGCGGTCACCGGATTGGTGTTAAGTCTGCGTGGAGCCAATGCGCGGCAGACGATTACCGGCATCGAAAAAAAACTGGCGGAAATTAGCCCAGGCTTCCCGCCGGGTGTTGCCGTCAAAGTCTTTTACAACCGTGGCGATCTGGTCGAAAAAGCGGTCGATACGGTTTTTCATGCCTTAATGGAAGCCATCGTACTGGTGGTTATTTTGCTGATTTTATTTTTGGGTGATCTCAGGGCGGCCTTAACTGTTGCCCTGGCGTTGCCGATGGCGGCCATGGTGACCTTTATATTAATGAAGTTTACCCACATGTCCGCCAATTTGATGAGTTTGGGCGGACTGGCCATAGCCATCGGTATGCTGGTGGATGCGGCGGTTGTCGTCGTCGAAAATATCATCACCCATTTAGCGCACAAGGAAACGGCAGACCGATTGCCGCGCCTGCATGTTATCTACCGGGCGACGCGCGAAGTGGCTGTACCGGTTACATCGGGCATATTAATTATCATTATTGTGTTTTTACCGCTGTTGACCTTGCAAGGGCTGGAAGGCAAGTTATTTACCCCGGTGGCGTTAACCATCGTTTTTGCCTTAAGCGGTTCTTTGTTGTTATCATCAAGTGTAATACCGGTGCTGTCTTCGTTTTTACTCAACAAAGTAACGCATGAAGAACCCTGGTTGCCGCGTAAGCTGTTGAGTCTGTATCAACCGGCTTTGTTATGGTGCATGGCTAACAGTAAAAAAATTTTTATCTCAGCGGGTGCGTTATTAATAGTCACCGTCTTTGTATTTACCCGGATCGGCAGTACATTCATGCCGACCATGGATGAAGGCGGGATTATTGTCCAAGTAGAAAAATTGCCGTCCATCACACTCGAGCAATCAGTATCAATAGACGGGCAAGTGCAAAAGACTTTGCTCAAAAACATTCCTGAAATCAGCTCCATTGTAGCCAGGGTCGGTTCTGATGAATTGGGTTTGGATCCCATGGGTTTAAATGAGACCGACACTTTTTTAGTCTTGAAACCCAAAGGCGAGTGGCAAGTAGCTGATAAAGATGCATTAATCGAAAAAATCCGCTCGGTATTGGAGCAAATGCCGGGCATTTCCTATGGTTTTACCCAGCCGATAGAAATGCGGGTTTCCGAGATGTTGACCGGCACACGTGGCGATTTGGCCGTTAAACTCTTCGGTTACGATCTTGCCGTATTGGAAGAAAAAGCTAATGAAATCGTTGAGGTACTGAAAAAAATCGAAGGCTCCAGTGACGTTTTTGTCAAGCAAAACAGCGGCATGCTGTTTTTACAGGTAACTATCGACCGGTCGGCTGCGGGGCGTTTCGGTCTGGATAGCGATGCCATCGAATCTCTACTGCGCGCACAGATTGAAGGATTGAATTTAGGTATCGTGCAAGAAGGGATAAAACGTACGCCATTAATAGTGCGGGGAGATAGCTCAATCGCCAATTTCGATAATCTGCAACTGACTTTGCCGAATGGCGCGCATGTGCCGATTACGGCGGTTGCTAAGTTGAAAAAGGTTGAAGGCGTTGTTTCCATCGGGCGCGAGCGTGGACAGCGTTTCATTGTTGTTCGGAGTAATGTTGAAGGCCGCGATTTGGTCGGTTTTGTCGATGAAGCCAGGCAGGCGATCCAAAGCAAGGTGAAATTGCCGACCGGTTTTACCCTCAGTTTCGGCGGACAATTTGAGAATCAGCAGCGCGCCGCAGAAACATTATCGCTGGTTGTGCCGATCTCATTGGGATTAATATTTTTACTGTTGTTTACAACCTTTAACTCTGTCCGGCAGGCGTTGCTGGTGCTGTCCAATATTCCTTTGGCGATGATCGGCGGCGTTTTCGGTCTGTGGTTTTCAGGCGAATATTTATCCGTGCCGGCATCCGTCGGATTTATTGCCTTATTGGGCATTGCGGTGTTAAACGGGGTGGTGATGGTCAGTTATTTCAATCAGTTACTGGCGACCGGCATGGACATGGCAAAAGTTGTCGTCATCGGTTCTGCCCGGCGCTTACGTCCGGTCATGATGACCGCCAGTATTGCCGCGTTCGGCTTGATTCCCTTGTTATTTGCCAGCGGATCGGGTTCTGAAATTCAACGTCCGCTGGCAATTGTTGTGATCGGCGGTCTGGTGTCATCCACTTTTTTGACATTATTTTTACTGCCGATTCTGTTTAAGCGCTTCGGACTAGCGAAGGGGGCAATGTGATAAGCGATCGTTTAGTCATTCTAAATGTGCCGTCGGCGCTGGAAGAAGCGGTTGTCGATTGTCTGCTAACTCTGGAATCGGAACACGGTTTCAGCAGCTTTCCCGTTAATGCGCATCATTATGAAAACAAAGGGTTATCGCTTGCCGAACAGGTCACGGGGCGGCAAAAGCAGATCTGTTTTCAGATCAATGTTAATGAAGCGGGAGCCGAACTGTTGTTACATCGTCTTCAGCAAGAATTTTCCGGATCCGGAATTCAGTATTGGGTGGCGCCGTTGCTGGTTAGCGCTGAAATATAGTTTGGATTTGAAATCAGGGCATTAATTCACTGGCTTATTTTTTTAAAGGTTAATATCAAGCGTAATCCCCACAGTATGGTGCAGAATATGAATAAACTTAGACCAAGATAAAATTCTGCCGCCGGTAACTGCGCCGGATTCATGCTGTTCGCTTTAATCAGCAACCAGTGAATGTACGCTATAAACACGTATAACAAAATGCCCAAGTAAATCATGTGATTTTTTAGCTTTTGTAAGGTATGCGCTTTCCGTTGCTCCGTTAACCAGTAATCTTTATTAGGGATATTAATGTTGCGAATTAATGGATCGTAATTAAGCCATAAAGGCGCGACTATCAGGGCAGGGATGCCTGCAGCCAAAGCGATCATGAAGTAAAGATAAGCACTTTTAGATTGGTAGCCGTTTGGAAATCCTGCGCCGTAAAAATGGTTGGCTATGTTTAGCGGCAGGGCATTCGCCGTTAAACAGATAAAAGCAACTATCAGTATTTCAATTAACACAAATAGTGCAAGCGGCAGGTTATTTTTCATCACATTATGATAAGGAAAAATGGATTTTAATTAATTCCTCTTTAGAGGATGTAGAGGATATAACGATAGTATAGTTAAAGCTTTATTAATGGTTAACAGATTGTAAGGAAATGCTTAAAACCGGCATGAAAATCGAGCAGATTACCGCCATTATTCAGATTAATAACGAATCCTGGAACTGCTTGGTTGGCGGCAATTATCCGTTTATGCGCCATGAATTCTTGCTGGCTCTGGAAGAGAGCGGTTGCGTTTCCCAGAAAACGGGCTGGCTGCCTCAACATCTGTTGGTAACCGAGAATGAAGTACCGGTCGCCGTCATGCCTCTATACCTTAAGACGCATTCCCGTGGGGAATATGTCTTCGACCATCAATGGGTTTACGCGTATGAGCAATATGGCAGGGATTATTACCCCAAGCTGTTAACAGCAATTCCCTTTACGCCTTGCCAGGGCATGCGTATGGCCGTCAGTAATCAGGCCGAACATCGGCAAATTATTGCCGTGCTGACGGATTTCATAAAAGCAAAACTGGCGCAAGAGGGACTGTCTTCGTGGCATTGCTTGTTTCCTGCCGGTGAGCAGTTGGAACTTTTGGCAGAGCAGGCATTGGCGATCCGTGAAGGCGTACAGTTCCAATGGTTTAATCGAGGCTATCATTCTTTCGACGACTTTTTGGCAACGCTGACAGCCAGTAAGCGCAAAATGCTGAAAAAAGAGCGCCGGAAAATTGAGGAACAAAGTATTAATCTGGTACAGTTTTACGGTTATGAATTGAACGATGCGCAGTGGCGGATATTTTACGATTTTTACCGGATGACTTACTTTAAACACGGTATGTCGCCGTATTTGAATCTGGATTTCTTTCTGCGTTGTGCCGCAGTAATGGGTTCCAGGTTATTAATCGTTTTTGCTTACAAAGAAGGCCAACCGGTGGCCGCGGCGCTCAATTTTATCGGCAACGATACCTTATACGGTCGTTATTGGAGATGCCGCGAAGAGTATAATTTTCTGCATTTTGAGACATGTTACTACCAAGGCTTGGATTATTGCATTGCCCACGGTTTGCAACGTTTCGATTCCGGCGCGCAGGGCGAACACAAAATTGCCCGCGGATTCGAGCCGGTGACGACGTATTCGGCGCACTGGTTTCACGACAGGCAATTTGCCGACGCAATTAATCAGTTTTTACGCAGAGAAAAATCCTTGATAGATTTGTACAAACAGGATGCAAGCCGGTATTTACCGTTTAAAATTCCTGAATAAACGGGTTGTAGTAAAATAAATGCCATCTTTCAACCTTACACTTATAATTTCTACTTTTATTAATCACCAAGAGAGGAAAAAATGGCGGACTATAGAAAATACGAATGCAGCGTTTGCGGCCATATTTACGATGAAGCCGTAGGCGATCCCGATTCCGGTCTTGAGCCGGGTACCTTATGGGAAGATATTCCGGATGACTGGCGTTGCCCGGAATGCGGTGTTGAAAAAAGCGATTTCGAATTAATCGGTTAAGCATTCTCTTCCGTTTCAGGAGCGCAGTATGAAAGTTGTCGTCATCGGCTCGGGCATTGCCGGCATTACCTTTGCAGAAAAATACCGGACATTAATGCCTGATGCGGACATCGTCCTGGTTACGATCGAACAGGAGGGCTATTATTCCCGGCCGCTGTTGTCCCGCGGTTTTACCAAGGACGACATCGAACAGACCATCATCCTGAAAAGCTTCGGCAAACTGCGCGAAAGCAACATTAATATTATCGACAGTACGGAAGTTATCGCAATCGACCGCCATGCCAAAGCAATCGAAATCAACGGTCCGGAGCAAGAAAAGGTCATAAAATACGATACGTTAATTTTGGCGCAAGGCTCGGCGGCATTCGTCCCGCCGCCGTTCCGACCTTTTGAGAAATTATTTTTTAGCTTAAACAGTCTGGTCGATTTGAAAGCGATGCGCCGTTTCCGCCAGCCTTTTCTGACGCAGGGCAATCGACCGCATTGGGCGATTGTCGGAGGCGGCTTGATCGGCTGCGAAGTGGCCTCGGATTTGGCGACGGCTGGCGACAAGGTTACCATTTTCCATGGCATGGACCGATTAATGGAACGCCAACTGGCGGAAGAAGACTCGGCATTACTATTAAACGTTCTGCAGACTTCCGGCGTAGAAGTATTAATGGATCAAACCGTACATGGCTTTGCGCAGAAAGGAGATAAAGTTTGCGTTAATACGGAGGCAACTGCCGAATTCGATGCGTTAATTGTGGCGTGCGGCTTCAAACCCCGTACGGACTTGGCCGAAGCCGCTGGTTTGGATGTCGGGCGCGGTATAAAGGTTAATCCGTTTTTACAAACCAATGATGAAGCTATTTTTGCCTTGGGAGATGCGGCGGAACTGCCAAACGGTAAGCTTTACGCTTACATTTTGCCCATCCGCAGCCAAGCGCTGTGGCTGGCTAATTACTTGGCCGGGCAGGAACAGAATCCGTGGTCGCCACCCGCTTTTTCCACCAAAGCCAAGGTGCATGGGTTTGAGGCGAAGCAGCCGTATAATTTATAAACAAAGTTAGTGATCGCCTGAGTTTGGCAAGGCTTATTAATAGTTAATTCTTTAGAGTTCTTGTGCTTATAGATTTTGCTGTCGATCCTGTTTTAACAGAACTGAAAACCGAACTGCTATCTAAAATCAACCAAAAAACCAAGCCTCTTGGTTCATTAGGTCAATTGGAAGAGCTTGCTTTACAAATCGGCCTGATCCAAAACAGCCTCAGTCCCGCTATTAATAATCCGGTAATTCTCATCTTTGCCGGCGACCACGGCATTGTTAATGAAGGTGTCAGTGCTTATCCCCAAACGGTCACAGCGCAAATGGTCAGCAATTTTCTTGCTGGCGGCGCGGCCATTAATGTGTTTGCTCGGCAACATCAATTGAACTTATTGATTGTTGATGCCGGAGTGAATGCGGATTTAGGCAGCCATCCGCAATTAATTAATAAAAAAATAGCGAAAGGCACGGCAAATTTTTTACATCAACCGGCCATGTCATTAATGGCGTGCGAACAAGCGATAAATGCCGGTGCCGAGTTAGTGCTGCAACAGTATCATGCAGGTTGCAATTGCATAGGTTTCGGTGAAATGGGCATCGGCAATACTTCATCTGCCGCGTTATTAACGCATTGCTTGGCGAACATTCCATTAATGCAGTGCACCGGTCGTGGCACTGGGTTGGACGATAAGCAGTTACAACATAAAGTTAAGGTTTTGGAGTGCGCTTTACCGCGACATCAAGGCATTAATCAACCGTTAGACGTGCTGACTACCTTCGGCGGTTTTGAAATTGCCATGATGGCCGGGGCTTACCTCAAGGCGGCGGAACTGGAGATGGTTATTATGGTGGATGGCTTTATCGCCAGTGCCGCGTTGTTAGCGGCGTATAAACTATATCCACAAGTGCTTGATTATTGCGTTTTCACCCATGTTTCTTCAGAACAAGGCCACCGGCTTTTACTGGATTACTTCAACGCCAAGCCGTTATTAAATTTGGACATGCGCTTAGGCGAAGGCTCAGCTGTATCGTTGGCTTTCCCATTAATCCAATCCGCCGTGTTATTTTTAAACGAAATGGCTTCTTTCGCTGAGGCTGGGGTTGATAGGGCTTCGGGCGATTAGCGTAGCGTAGTCGTAGCCATGGGAATAAAAGCTTGTCAACGCCGTTTTTCTCAGAATCCTGGTAAGTTTTGTATGCCGATTAACATTCATCCCGACCACTTAAGTATTCCCCGATTCTCTTGATCATTACCCTACAAGACGCAGGGCGAATGAAAGATATAAACTTTAGCAGGCCAAAATTATAATAAGTAGCGGGTAGTCTCTATTTCAACCTGTCTGTCACATGGGGTTCGATTAACTGGTATAACAGCTGATGCATTTTGGGGCTTCCGGCGATGACATTGCCGCTGCTGAGATAATTGTCGTTAAAACTGAAGTCGGTAACAACGCCTCCCGCTTCCTTGATTAATAAAATGCCGGCCGCCATATCCCAAGGCATGATGCCGATTTCCCAAAAACCATCCATACGGCCTGCGGCTACATAAGCTAAATCCAGCGCTGCCGCACCGGCACGGCGGATTCCGGCGGCCTGCATGGAAATAGCCTTAAACATGCCGACATACGCATCTAAATGCAGATCGGTTTTAAACGGAAAGCCGGTACCGATTAATGCGCCTTTCATGCTATTTTGGCTGGTGACGCGGATGCGGCGGCTGTTTAGCATGGCTCCACCGCCGCGGCGGGCGGTAAACAGTTCGTCGCGCAGCGGATCGTAAACGGCGGCCACTTCCAGCCGCCCTTTGACCTGCAAGGCGATGCTGACGGCGTATTGCGGAAAACCATGCAAAAAATTAGTGGTGCCGTCTAGAGGATCGATAATCCAGATAAAATCATTGCCCTCGTGTTGACCGCTTTCTTCCGCCAGAATGGCGTGATCCGGATAGGCGGTTTTGATGATATGGATAATCTCCCGTTCCGCCGCGCGATCGATTTCGCTGGCGAAGTCGTTTTTGCCTTTCTGGTCTATTTTCAGTTTGCCGATGTTATCGGACGAGCGCAGGATAATATCGCCGGCGCTGCGGACAGCGCGAACGGCGGTGTTGAGCATGGGTTGCATAGCTTGATTGTATAATGAGCGGTTTAATTAATCTGCTTAGGATAACAAATCTTTTGTTAAACTTGGCTCTTTTTTTAGGTAGAAAGACTTGCTGTCACAGATTAAGATAGTTTTGGTGGAAACCTCGCACCCCGGCAATATCGGCGCGGTCGCCAGGGCGATGAAAACGATGTCGATGACCAGCCTTTGCCTGGTCAATCCCAAGCATTTTCCCAGTGCGGAAGCTACCTCGCGGGCGGCGGGTTCCGACGACATTTTATCTAAGGCTAAGATTTACGACACATTGTCTGACGCGATAGCCGATTGCCATGTCGTGTTTGGTACCAGCGCCCGCATCCGAACGATCAGTTGGCCCGAACTGACACCACGCGCCTGTGCCGAAAAAGTGATCATTAATGAACCCGGGAAAACAACAGCAATTGTGTTTGGTCGGGAGAATTCCGGTCTAAGCAATGAGGAATTGGACTTATGCCATTATCTGCTGCGGATTCCTTGCAACAGCCAGTACAGTTCGCTGAATATTGCCGCTGCCGTGCAGGTAATCTGCTACGAATTGAATATGGCGTCACAGCAGCTTATTAATCCGGTTAGCGCTGCAACTGAACAAAATCAAGATTCTTGGGCAAGCAAAGACCAGATGGAACAATTTTACCAACATCTCCATCAAACCCTGCTTGATATCGGTTTTATATTGCATCCCGATAAATCGGCAACCATCATGCGGCGTTTGCGGCGGGTGTTTAATCGCGCACAACTGGATAACAAAGAAGTGGATATGCTTAGGGGGATTTTGCGGATGTCGCAAGGCAACAAGAGGAATTAACCATGCTGGACAGAATTAAAGAAGACATCGCCTGCGTATTCGGGCGCGACCCTGCCGCGCAATCGGTGCTGGAAGTCATCACCGCTTACCCCGGCTTTCATGCCGTGTTAATCCACCGCGTCAGCCATCAATGCTGGAATGCCGGTTTCAAATGGCTGGCGCGGTTTATCGCGCACGTCAGCCGCTGGCTGACCGGCATAGAAATCCATCCCGGCGCGCAGATCGGCAGGCGCTTTTTTATCGACCACGGCATGGGCGTGGTCATTGGCGAAACGGCGGTCATCGGCGATGATTGCACCTTGTACCACGGCGTCACCTTGGGCGGTACTACCTGGAACAAAGGCAAACGCCATCCTACGCTGGGTAACGGCGTGGTTGTCGGCGCGGGCGCAAAAATCTTGGGGCCTATCGAAATCGGCGAAGGCGCACGGGTGGGTTCGAATTCCGTCATTTTAAAACCGGTACCGGCGGGCGCGACGGTAGTTGGTATTCCGGGGCACATCATTGATGTCAAAGGCCGGTCTGACAAACCGCAATACGGCTGGCTGGACAGTGTTAATCAACCGAAAACCGACGAGCCGGAAGCGCCGATGCGTAAGTCCGAACGTGACAAAATCGCCAGCAAAATGGGTTTCGATGCCTATGGCATGACCGCCGATATGCCCGACCCAGTCGCCTACGCCATCAACCACATGCTCGACCACATCCAGGCCTTGGATAAGCAATTGGAAACGATGCAGCAAGCGATGAATGCGGCGGGTATTAACTGCGCCCAAACGCCCATGACTTCGTTGGATGATTGCCAGATTGTGGATGGGGTAGGTAAGCGGGAAAGAAGCAAATAATATGAATTTTATTTAAGTCGTAGGGCGGATTAGCCACGCAAAATCACTAAAATTGAATTAATCCTATCTATTTGAGCGTGGCGTAATCCGCCGCATGGGTGGGATTCTTCTTTCGGCGGATTACGGCGCACGGAAACTCCTTACATATTTTAATGTTAAGCTTTTTGTAAGCCTAATCCGCCCTACTATCTGAGTCAATTTTGTCCGCGTACAAAAGGCAGAAGGTATAAAAATTTATACCTTCTGCCGCGCCGAGTATCGGAGGATTTGATGGGAATAGCCCGTAGGGTTGCGGCAGGGAAGCCGCAATTTGCTGGAGGGATAGGGATATCCCTTCCAGCAAACCCCGGAAAATCCGAGGAACGCAGGAAATAAGCGGCAGAGGGTCGCTTTTTCTTTGGATACTTTCTTTTGGCGACGCAAAAGAAAGTATCTCGCCTTCGGGTGCGAGAACCCGATTAAAATATGATTATAAAATAACTGCTTACATTAAAGTGTTCGTACTTCGACAAGCTCAGTACGAACGGCTAACTATCTAATTTTAATAGTTTTGTTCAATTCTTAATCCCCACACCCTTATGCAACAACACCAAACAAACCATAATCAACCCCACCACAACTCCCGCTGTCATTAATAAAGCAAACTGTACGTCAATATCCGTCACGCCGATCATGCCGTAGCGGAAGGCATTAATCATGTACATGATGGGGTTGCCCAGGATGGCTGTTTGCCAGAAATCGGAGAGCATATCAACAGAGTAGAACACGCCGCCCAGGTAGCTTAGTGGCGTCAGTACGAAATTGGGGATGATGCTGATGTCGTCGAAACTTTCCGCGAGCATGGCGTTAATGAAGCCGGCCAGGGAAAATAAGGTGGCGGTCATGATCGCCACCCCAACCGTAATTAATGGGTTGAGCACTGTCAAATCGGCGAACAGCATGGAAATCAAGGCCACGACAATGCCCACGAGCAAACCCCGGCAGATGCCGCCGGTGGCGTATCCTGCCAGAATGACCCAGTTTGGCACGGGAGCGACGATTAATTCTTCGATGTTACGCTGAAATTTGGTGGAATAAAACGACGAAACGACATTTGAATACGAATGGCTGATGACCGACATTAATATAATGCCGGGGACGATGTAATCCATATAAGTTGCGCCGCTGATGGTGCCGATGCGGCTGCCGATCAGTTTACCGAAGATTAAAAAATACAGGGCGGTAGTGATGGCGGGCGGTAGCAAGGTTTGCGGCCAAATCCGCAAAAAGCGGTAGACTTCTTTTTTAATGATCGTCCATAAGGCGATACGATTGTTCATGCCGCGTTCCCTTTCGTTTTTGAATCAATTAAATCCATGAATAACTGCTCCAGCCGGTTGCTGCGGTTCTTCAGGCTTAATATTTTGATATTCTTGGCGGTTAGTTGCTCAAACAAGGCGTTCAAACCCACTGATTTCGGCACGGAAATGCTCAAGGTTTTATCGTTGAAGTCTTCAATGTGACAGCCGTCCAGTTCCGGCTTGGCCGTTAATGGTTCGGCTAAATCCAGGACGAAGTGATCGACGTTCAAGCGCGCCAACAGGCTCGTCATATCCGAATTCTCTACGATGAGACCCTGGTCGATAATGGCGATGTTACGGCACAGGCTTTCAGCTTCTTCCAGATAATGAGTGGTTAAGATAATCGTCGTGCCTTGTTTATTGACGTCCTGCATCATCTGCCACATGGCGCGGCGGATTTCGATATCGACGCCAGCAGTCGGTTCGTCGAGTATTAATAGCTTGGGCTGATGCACCATCGCCCGTGCAATCATCACCCGCCGCTTCATGCCGCCCGATAACCGGCGCGAGACGGTATTGCGTTTTTCCCACAAATCCATCTGTTTCAGGCAATATTCCGTGCGTTCCAGCGCCAGCTTGCGCGGCATACCGTAATAACCGGCCTGATTCAAGACAATGCCAAGCACGGTGTCAAACTGGTTGAAATTAATCTCTTGCGGCACTAGGCCGATGCAGCTTTTGGCTAGTTCGCGTTCTTTAATCAGATCGTGGCCGAAAATGCTCACCGACCCGCTGCTTGCCGTAACCAGCGAACTGATGATGCCGATAGCGGTTGATTTACCCGCGCCGTTCGGACCCAGCAAGGCAAAAAAATCGCCTGCCTCCACTTCCAGGTCGATGCCTTTTAAAGCGGTAAAGCCGTTTTTATAGGTTTTCTTAAGATTACTGATGGATAATGCTTTCATGCTGCAACTATAATTAACGACGGTGTTTTTCAACAGGTTTGATTAACCGGGCGGCATTAATAATGCTGCAACCGGCAAATGGTATTATTTTAACAAATCTCAAACCAGACCATCAGTAAATCAAGGATTAACATGCCGAAAAAACCGCCACGCTACGTTGCTGCTGTCGATTTAGGCTCAAACAGCTTTCACATGATTGTCTGCCGACTATCCAACGGTAAATTGCAAACTGTCGACCGGCTGCGGGAAATGGTCAGGTTGGCTGCGGGTTTGGACAAAAAAAACGTGCTGGATAACGACACGCAAAAGCGCGCATTGGCCTGTCTTGAACGTTTCGGCGAGCGGATTCGTGATTTTCCCCCGGACAGCGTTCGCGCAGTAGGCACCAATACCTTGCGGCAGGCGAAAAATGCGCAGGAATTTTTGGAGAAGGCGGAAAAAGCATTAAATCACCGTATTCATGTTATTTCAGGGGTGGAAGAAGCCCGTTTGATTTATCAGGGTGTAGCGCACAGCGTCGCCAGTACGGCGGATTTGCGGCTGGTGGTCGATATCGGCGGCGGTAGTACCGAATATATTATCGGCAGCGAAGATATTGCTAAAAAGAAAGAAAGCGTAAAGATGGGTTGCGTATCGATCAGCAACCGATTTTTTAGCGACGGCAAATTAACTAAACCGGCCTTTAATAAAGCATTGTTGTACGCGGAACAGCAACTTGAGCCGTTTCAAAAGAAATTTCACCGTAAACATTGGCAAGAGGCGATCGGTTCGTCGGGATCGTGGCGTTCAATCGATAAAGTTCTGCAAGCCGCAGGCTGGAGTAAAAACGGCATCACGATGAACGGTCTTGAGCAATTGCTGTCCTACCTCAAGCAATGCAGCCATATTAATGACATTAACTTGCCTGATCTGGATAAAGAACGGACGCCGGTTTTTCCCGGCGGCGCGGTAATCGCTTATGCCACTTTCAAAATGCTGGATATCGAACAGATGATCGTATCGGACGGCGCTTTACGCGAAGGATTAATACAGGACTTGCTGGGTCGTATCTATAATTGCGACATCCGCTCCGCGACGGTTAAATCATTGGCGGAACGCTATCATACCGATCAACAACATTGCGCCCGCATTAATTACACAGTGCGCAAAATGCTGGCGCAACTGGGCGCGAACTGCCCGTTGCCGAATAATCCGGAAGCGAAACAATTTCTGGATTGGGCGTGCGACTTGCATGAGATCGGCCACGATATTGCCCATACCCAGTATCACAAACACAGCGCCTACATTATTGAAAACGGTGATTTAGCCGGATTTACCCATCAGGATCAATTGCTGCTGGGCGCCATTGTTCGACAGCACAGAAAAAAGCTATCGCTGTCGGCGTTTACAGATTTGCATGCGCCGTGGGACAAACTCGCGCCATTAATGACGATTATTCTGCGCTTGGCTGTCGTTTTGCACCGCAACCGGCTGGATCATGAGTTGCCGGAGTTCCGGCTCAGCATCGTTAAGACAAAGATCGAATTGCGTTTTCCCGCGCACTGGTTAATGCAGTCGCCGCTAACCCATGCCGATTTAATTCAGGAAGCCGATTATTTGAAATCGGCAGGGTACAAGCTGGCTTTCAGTTAACGGATTAATGAAAACATTAGTGCGTATTGTCTGTTACTGTATTGCCGCCGTCGTATTAATGATCGGCGCGATGCTGTTTTTCGGCGTCAGCGACCAGCCGGAATTAACCCCCGATTGGACGATGACGGCAAAAGACCTCACCCGGGCGAAAAAGATTCTGCATGAAGGCAACAAAACCCTGCCAGATGAAATTGGCACGATTGAGCTGAGCGAAGCCGATCTTAATCTGATGGGAAATTACCTATTAAATCGTTTCAGCAAAGGCAAGGCGTTGATTTTATTGCGCGATAATAAAATACGATTTGCCGTGACCGCGGTTTTGCCCAAAAATCGACTGGGCAAATATGTTAATGTCAGTTTTCGCCTGGGTCATGAAGACGGCAATTCGCTGCCGGTTTTAACCAAATTTAAAGCCGGTAAATTGCTGCTGCCGTCGAAAGTGGCGGCGTTTGTGCTTAAAAAAATTATCAAACACAGCGATTTGAAGCAATACTTTTTGCTGGCGACCGATCCTGTCAAAGCGATTTCCGTTAATGAACAGCGCGTTGCCATTACCTATCATCCCAGTCAGACGACATTGCGCACCGCCCGGGACTTGCTAACGCACAACAATACCGAAGGCGAAACCAATGTTTACCGCATAAAACTGGCGCAAATTGTGGCGCGCCACGATCCCGATTGGCGCCTGTCGCTGGCTGACTTGCTCAAGCCTTTGTTTGCGTTGGGTTTTGAGCGCTCAACAGCCGAAACCGCTATCGAAGAAAACCGCCTGATTATTAATATCGTGAATGATTACGTTAATAATGCGCAAGCTACCGCAGCCAGAATGACGCCATATTACCCGGCGTTCATGTATAAGCGAATCGACCTTGCCCAGCATTTTATCGGTGCAGCCGCCATTACTGCATCGGTTAACGGTCAAATTGCGCAAGCTTTCGGCGAAGAAAAGGAATTGCAGGATGCGCAAAGTGGGAGCGGATTCAGTTTCGTCGATTTGTCGGCCGATAAGGCAGGTACTCGCTTCGGAGAGCTGGCGACGGCGAACCCGCAAACCGCGCGCAAACTACAGCAAGCCATGGCAAACATTAATGACTATCGCGATTTCATGCCCGATCCTACATCATTGCCGGAACACATGAATCTGGCCGAATTCAAGGAGCGCTATACCGCTGTTAATAGCCCGGCGTACAAAGCAGTCGCCAGTCAAATCGACGTAATGATCGCTGAAACGTCGGTGTTTAAGGCAATAACCCGTTAAGAGCGTTAATAAACAATGCAGAACTATTCCATTCACCCTTCGACAGGCTCAGGGCGAACGGATAGCTTTAAGACGTTGAAGTTAAGCGATTATGGGTAGATAAGGTTCCTGAGCTTGTCGAAGGACTCGCCACAAACTGGCTTAACTAAAATGGTATTGAGTTAATAATGCCTGTCCCAGACTGTTATTAATAGAAAACCGCCGGAAAATAAACGAAATAACGAACGCGAGTTGCAAAGAAGGAAACAAAATATCCCGTTCATGGCGGATTAATCGCCATGAACGGAATTAATAGCTATCGAATGGATTAATTAAAAGTAGAGCCCGGTGTCGGCGGTAATACCGGCATCTCTTGTTTCGGGAATTCGCCGGTTAATGCATTCAAGAAGGCCGCGATATCGGCGATTTCTTCCTTGCTTAAATCCTTATTTAACTGCAACTTAGCCATCACGCGGACAGCTTCATCCAGCGTTTTCACAGCGCCGTTATGGAAATAAGGCGCGGTAAGGGCGATATTGCGCAAAGTCGGCACTTTAAACATGTGCTCGTCTTCGGATTTCTTGGTGACTTCCGCCAAGCCTTTGTCCTTGGAGAAATTGTACTTAGCTTGGTACATACCATTGCTGGTCACAGGAAATTTCTGGAACACGCCAGGGCCGTTGAAAGCAGGGCCGCTGTGGCAACCGGTGCAGCCCAGTTCTACCGCTTTATTCATGCCGCGCACTTGCTGATCGGTCATGGCGTCTTTTTCGCCGGTTACATAGCGGTCATACGGGCTGTTAGGGGTGATTAATGTGCGCTCGTAAGCAGCAATCGCTTTAGTCGCGGTATCTTTGGATATAGCATTACCGCCAAAGGCGTCGGCAAAGGCTTTTTTATAGCCTTCGATTTTTTCTAAGCGGGCGACGACGTCATCCCAGCTTTTTATGCCCATTTCGATAGGATTGGTAACAGGCCCGGCGGCTTGCGCTTCTAGGCTTTCGGCGCGGCCATCCCAGAACTGGACTTTATTAAAGGCAGAATTCCAAACGGTAGGCGCGCTGCGTCCGCCGGTTTGGCCATTAACGCCCATCGCTACCGGACGATTGTCTTCCCCGCCCGCCATCACGTTGTGGCAGGATGCGCAGGCAACCGTACCCGTGGAAGACAGGCGCGGATCGTGGTACAGCATTTTGCCTAAGGCTACTTTCGCCGGGGTGGTTGGGTTGTCCGCAGGTGCGGGCGCTTCGGTAGGTAATGCATCCGCAGCAACCGCGATAGAAACCGAACTTGCCAAGGCTGTCGCCCATAGCCATTTATTAATCTTCGTCATGCTCTCCTCCAAAAATATTTAATTTTTATTAATAGTTGGATTGCTTATTATATAGACAATCCGGCAAATTTATTATCAAGTCCGAATTGTAGAATATAAAACGAGGCAGGTATACAACCAAATTGAGAAAGCTATTGACGATAACAAATGTAAGGCGTTTATCCCGAAGCAGGACGCGGGTTAACCCTCCGTCCTGCTTCGTTTCTTAATTAATGCGCATGTAATTAGAATGCTAGAAATTAGTGCTTGAGGTCGATCTATACTCCGTAAAATAATCCCCTTAAATTTAACTTTCCGACCAGGGATTCAACAGTTCAACCGAGCTTTGCGCCATATCGTCTACATTTCGGGTAACTACAATGCAATTATGCACCAGTCCGGAAACCGCAATCAGTCCATCAATTGCAGACATCGGTTTGCCAGCAAGTTCAGCTTGCCCTTGAACTACCTGGGGTGGAAACTTTTCAACGCTTTTTTCCCCAGGACCCTGGAAAGTTTTGCACGCCGTTTTGCACAAGGTAGCTACCAATTTTGGATGGCGACAAATGCCCCAAAGAAAATCGAAAATCCGGCGTTTTATCGCCAAAAATTAAACTACATCCACGAAAATCCAGTACGCAAAAGTTATGTCATTCGCCCTGAACATTGGTTCTGGTCGTCGGCTAACCCATCTTCGCCGCTGCTTACCAAGTTTTTGTAGCGTGACAAAGTGTTAAAGTATCCATAAACTTTATGGACGGGGTTGCAAACCCCGTCCTGCTAGAGGTTAAGCCGTTATGGTTCGACAGGCTCACCACGAACGGCTGCAGAAGTTCCTTAATTTGTGTTCATATTATCTTTATTAATGATTTAACCGCACCATGCAGCAGGAAAGCCGTCGTTTAATTCCGGTTTCACATTATCGCAACAGTTTATTGCACGTGTTATGCGCGAAAGCTGACGAGCAGGCGGCGGTTTTGGAAAGAATCCAGGTTGTGTTACCGGAAGACTTGCAATCGCATGTGCTACATTGCGTTATCCGCTTGAAAACCCTCACGGTTTTTACCGGCTCTGCCACGTGGGCGACTGCTTTGCGGTTTTACGGACAGACGATGCTGGATGCAGTTAATAACCGGCTGTCATTAACTTTATCGACAGTTAGGGTTAAGGTTTTGCCGGAAATAGGAGCGGAGAAAAGTGGACGTAAGCCGGTTTTACCAAGCCCGGATACGGTGGCGGTATTAATGGCGCAAGGCAACACGGTGGCGGATCCTCAGCTCAAAGCCTCATTGCTGAGGCTTGGCGCTACGTTATCCCGCCTGCAACAGAAAAACTGAGTTTTTACGCTGCCGTTCTGGGCGATTCCGCCGATTGCATGAAGGAAATCGGCGCTTGGGTTTCATCGTCGAAGGTGATTTTTTCCCAGGCGTCAGTATTTTCCAGCAAGGTTCTCAGCAATTTATTATTGAGACCGTGACCGGATTTGTAACCGGTAAACTGGCCGATCAGGCTATGCCCCAGCAAATACAGGTCGCCGATGGCGTCCAGAATTTTGTGTTTGACAAATTCATCGGCGTAGCGCAAACCGTCTTCGTTCAATATCTTGGCGTCATCCACCACAATCGCGTTGTCCAGGCTACCGCCAAGCGCCAGATTATTGCGTCTTAGCATTTCAATGTCGCGCATGAAGCCGAAAGTACGCGCCCGGCTGACTTCTTTTACAAAGGTGGTTGATGAAAAATCCATCGTCGCTGTTTTTACGTTTTCCTGAAAAGCGGGATGCTCGAAATCGATGGTGAAGACGACTTTGAAGCCGTCAAACGGTTCGAAGGCTGCCCATTTATCGCCGTCTTCAACAATAACTTTATGTTTTATAAGGATATATTGCTTCGGGCAATCCTGTTCTTTAACACCGGCCGATTGCAACAGAAACACAAACGGACCGGCGCTGCCATCCATAATAGGTACTTCGGCAGCGCTGACGTCGATGATGGCGTTATCGATTCCTAAACCGGCAAAGGCAGAAAGCAAATGCTCGATGGTGGATATTTTGGTCGTCCCGGACACTAAGGTGGTTGATAAGACTGTTTCGCCCACGTTGTCAGGCGTGGCCTGGATCGTGACCGGAAAATCCAGGTCGACGCGCCGGAATCTGATCCCGGTATTAGGTTCCGCCGGGCGTAAAGTCAGGTAGATCTTTTCGCCCGTGTGTAATCCTACACCCGTCGCCCTAATTGTATTTTTCAAGGTTCGCTGTTTAATCATATCGTTAGCCGTGTTTGTAAAGGCAAGTCGCAGTATTTTACCACAACCCAACCTTAGTTTTGGGTTAAGAACAACTATAGACGATTAATCGGCTTGGCGTCTCAGAAAAGCCGGAATGTCCAGATAATCCAAATCCATGTCTTTTTTCGGCTGCGCACCGAAGCGGACTTCTTTCGTTTCCGGGCGGTTTTGCCGCATGACGGTCGGTTTATCCAGAACGCCGTAGTTAATTTCGCCAGCCGCTGCTTTGCGCATGACGCGATCTGTAGCTCTGACGACCTGCGCCCGCGGCGCGCCCATACCGGTTGCTACGACGGTCACTTTAATTTCTTCGCCCAAGGAAGAATCGATAGCGGTGCCGATTTTAATGACCGCGTCTTCGGAAGCGAAATCATGGACGATGTTGCCGACTTCATTGAATTCCGCAATACCCATTTCCGCAGCAGAAATATTAACTAAAATGCCGCGCGCGCCATGCAGATTAATGTCTTCCAGCAACGGGCAGGCAATCGCTTTTTCCGCGGCTTCACGCGCGCGGTTGTCGCCTTTGGCAACGCCTGTGCCCATGATGGCTGCGCCCATGCCTTGCATTACGGTGCGTACGTCGGCGAAATCAACGTTAATCAAGCCGGGATGCACGATTAAATCGGTAATGCCTTGTACGGCATCCAGCAACACGTCATTCGCTGCTTTGAAAGCATTAATCAAGGTAGCGTTTTTGCCTAATACCGGCAGTAATTTTTCATTAGGAATGGTAATGACCGAATCGACGTATTTTTCAAGTTCGGCGATGCCTTGTTCGGCAATGACCATTTTTTTTCTGCCTTCGAAAGAGAAAGGCTTGGTAACCACTGCGACGGTTAAGATGCCCATTTCGCGGGCTACTTCAGCGATAACGGGGATGGCGCCAGTGCCGGTACCGCCGCCCATGCCTGCGGTCAGGAATACCATGTCCGCGCCATTAATGACTTCTTTGATGCGGTCTTTGTTTTCTTCCGCCGCCATTTTGCCGACTTCCGGATTGGTGCCAGCGCCCAAGCCTTTGGTCAGTTCAACGCCGATTTGAATGATGGTGCTGGTGTTGAGCTTTCTCAAAGCTTGTGCATCGGTATTGGCGCAGATGAATTCGACGCCTTCTATGTGGCAGTCGACCATGTGGCTAACCGCGTTGCCGCCGCCGCCGCCGACACCGATGACTTTGATAACTGCATTATCGCTGCACATATCCATTAATTCGTATTTCATAGCTTTCACCTGTAGTAGTAAGACACGTTATTAAAAATTTCCTTGAAACCAACTTTTGATTTTTTCCCAGATCCCCATTTCTTCAGCATCAATTCCCCGGATGCCGCCTTGATGATCCCTTCCATACATTAATAACCCAACACCGGTCGAGTGGACTGGGTTATTGATAACCTCGGTCAAGCCGCTGACGTTTTGCGGTACGCCCATACGTACCGGCATGTGGAAAATTTCTTCCGCCAGTTCGACTAAACCCATGACTTTCGAACTACCGCCGGTTAACACGATGCCGGCGGCGATTAATTCTTCATAGCCGCTACGTCTCAGCTCGGATTGCACCAGCAGCAGCAGTTCTTCGTAGCGCGGCTCAATAATTTCCGCCAAATTCTGTACTGAAATTTTGCGCGGGGCGCGGTCGCCGATGCTGGGGACTTCAATCACTTCATCAACCGGCGCCAGCTGGGTGAGGGCGCAGGCGTGTTTGCGTTTGATTTCTTCGGCATTGGCGGTGGGTGTGCGTAAGGCGACGGCAATGTCGTTGGTTACCTGATCGCCCGCGATGGGGATGACCGCCGTATGTTTAATGGCGCCTTCCGCAAAGATGGCAATGTCGGTAGTACCGCCGCCGATATCAATCAGGCAAACGCCTAAGTCTTTTTCATCTTCGGTCAAGACAGAATTGCAGGACGCCAGTTGCTCCAGCACAATATCTTCAACTTCTAAACCGCAACGACGGATACATTTAATAATGTTTTGCGAGGCGCTGACGCTGCCGGTAACCATGTGCACTCGGGCTTCGAGCCTGATACCGGACATGCCGATAGGCTCTTTAATGCCGTCCTGCAAGTCGATAATGAATTCCTGCGGCAAAATGTGAAGAATCTTTTGGTCGGCAGGCACGGCAACTGCGCGGGCGGAATCGATAACCCGGTCGATGTCGTACTGGCTGACTTCTTTGTCCTTAATGGCCACCACGCCATGCGAGTTCAGACTGCGGATATGGCTACCCGCGATCCCGGCAAAAACAGACTTGATCTGACAGCCCGCCATTAATTCCGCCTCTTCGATTGCACGCTGGATGGATTGAACGGTCGATTCCAGATTGACGACCACGCCTTTTTTCAATCCGCGAGAAGCAGTCGATCCGATGCCGATGACCTCAATACTGTTATCCATATTCAATTCGCCGACGATGGCCGCGACTTTCGATGTGCCGATGTCTAAGCCGACAATTAAATTACGCTCTGTTTTTTTTGCCATAATGTGTTCTCTTCGTTGCCTTGATGGTGACACTCTATTTTTATTGTTCGATTTTCGGTATGCCCCAATCGATCGGCTCGATGTCCGGTTTCCAGGACACCGCAAAACCGTTGGGATAACGGCAATCTACCAGTTGCATGGCGGCCATTTTTTCGGAACCAAATATCGCCAGCGTTTGTAGAAAGCGTTCCAGTTTTTTTAATTGCCCCGTGCGGCCTAGTAAAATTTCAAGTCCCGACTTTAACTTGATTTCCCAGGCTTCCCGGTTGTTCACTTTAAATTCCGCCAATTCCAACGCTTGATCTTCCAGCGCCATTTTTACGCCTTTCATAATTTCCAGCGTTTTTGCTTCTTGCTGTTTAGGGCCTTCGATTAATATCAATGTATTAAATTGATCGACATTGCTGGGCATGAACAATTCGCCATGCTCTGTTAATAAACCGTCTTTCCCCCAGCGAACAAAAGCTTTGCGTTCATTGACCTTAATATCGATTGCATCAGGCCATACCCGCTCGACCGTAGCGCTTTTTACCCAGGGCATTTGGGTCACCGTGGCGTGGATGCGCTGCATGTCGGCATCAAAAATACTTACAGTGACTAATGGCATTAATGCCTGTTTAATTTCTTCTTTGCTCAGGTACTGAAATACCCCTTCCGTACGCACATAACGGATGGGTAACGATTCGGTCACTTTGTTGCTGACAGCCTCTTGCTTCATCCCCCAAATTATGAGCGCCATTAATCCGGTAACCATCAGTGTTTTTGCTGCCTGCATCCGGTTATGCCTGTAAAGTGGTCTCCAAAATTCGCCAGACTAAATCGTCGAATCCGATATCCGCTTGTTTGGCTGCCATCGGCACTAGACTGTGGTCGGTCATGCCGGGAACGGTATTAATTTCGATTAATTGAACTTGTCCCTGCTCATTAATAAATGCATCGACTCTGGACCAGCCTTTAATGCCGATAACTTCGCCTGCGGTAACCGCCAATTGCTGTAATTGCTGTTCTTGTTCCGGTTCTAGTCCGCATGGGCAGTGGTATTGGGTTGTCGTTGCTTTGTATTTGGCTTCGAAATCATAAAAAGCATTCGGTGTTTCCAGGCGGATAGCAGGCAAAGCTTTGCCGTTCAAAAGTGCAACGGTGTATTCCTTGCCGGTAACCCAGGATTCTGCATAAACATCGCAGTTGAATTGAGCGGCGGTTTCAAAAGCATTAATCAAATCTTTGCGATTGTTGGCTTTGCTCATGCCAATGCTGGAGCCTTCTTTTGCCGGTTTAACGATAACCGGAAAGCCAAGGCGTTCAATGCAGATATCCAGGTCGTTCAGGCTTTTTAGCAGATGCCATTTCGGCGTCGGCAATCCGTAACCCAGCCAGCAAAGTTTGGTGCGCAGTTTATCCATGCTGATGGCGGACGCCATCACGCCGCTACCGGTATAGGGAATGTTCAATACTTCCAGCACCGCTTGCAGTACGCCGTCTTCACCGCCGCGCCCGTGCACAATGTTGAAAGCCCGGTCGATTCGTTGGCCTGCCAGGGCATCGATAGGGCTGCCGGTAATATCGATGGCAATAACATCAACGCCCTTGCATTGCAAAGCCTGAAATACCGCAGCGCCGCTGTTTAAGGACACCGGTCTCTCTGCGGCAGTACCGCCCATTAATACGGCAACGCGGCCGAATTCTTTAGGGTTATTAATCATTTTTTTCCTCGCCTATCACACATACTTCCGTTTGTAATTCAATACCGTGCAGGTATTGCACTTTTCGTTTCACGTACTTAATCAGGTTCTCGATATCCGCTGCGGTTGCGTTTCCGGTATTAATGATGAAGTTGGCGTGTTTTTCAGACACACAAGCTCCGCCGATGCGGTAACCTTTTAATTTGGAGGCTTCAATTAAGCGCGCCGCATGGTCGCCTTCAGGGTTTTTGAAAACCGAACCGCAACTGGGCTGATTGGTAGGCTGGGTTTTAGCCCGTGTTTCCAACAGGTTTTTAATTATTTGAATACTGGCTGCCGCATCGCCGGACTCCAGTGTTAAATTGACCGATAAAAACCATTCGACCCCTGTGTTTGATTTATTAACGATAGAACGGTAATTAATCGTAAAGTCTTGCGGGGTTCTTTCGATGATTTCGCCATGTGCATTGAGCATTTCCACGCTGTTAACGATACGCCAGGTTTCACCGCCGAAAGCTCCTGCATTCATTTTTAATGCGCCGCCCATTGTGCCGGGAATGCCGGCTAAAAATTCAGCGCCAGCCAAACCCTGGTCGATACAGAAACGCGCGACATGAGCGCAAGGGACGCCCGCTTCGACATAGACTGTGCCGTCGTCATTTACCTTCATGGTTTTTAACCGGCCTTTGGTATTAATCACAACGCCGCGAACGCCCCCGTCGCGCACCAGCAAATTGCTGCCAAGACCCATCCAGGTGATGACTTCATCGCTAGGTACGTTTTTTATAAAGGCGCATAAATCCTGTTTGTCGTGGGGGAGGTAGAGTCGGTCGGCGGCGCCGCCTACGCGCCAGCTTGTGTATTTTGCCAATGGTTCATTAATTAATACACGGCCTTTAAGTTCGGCAGCGTAGTTACGTTTGCCGGTTGCTAATTCTTGCTCCAGGCGTTCAGGCAGTTCAGCGGCTATCTGGCCCACGTTGCCTGCGCCGACGGTTAAAATCACATCGTCTTCCTGGACGATACCGGCAAGCACCACGGTCAATTCGTCGCGAGCTTCGACAAAAACAGGATCTACTTGACCTCTGATCCGGATTGCTCGGCTTAAGGCTCTGCCGTCAGCGCCGGGGATTGGCTGTTCTCCAGCAGAGTAAACGCCCATTAATACCAACACATCAACAGCAGAGAGTACATGCACAAAATCTTCAAACAGATCACGGGTGCGGCTGTAACGATGCGGCTGAAAGACAACGACAGACCGGCGCGTAGGCCACGCCTGTTTGAGCGCTTCCAAAGTGGCAGCAATTTCACGCGGATGGTGGCCGTAGTCGTCTACGAAGGTTACTTGACCATTACCCAAAGTCAGGTGGCCATTAATCTGAAATCGTCTGCCGACTCCGCGGAATCCGGCTAGACTTTTCATGATGGCGTCGTCTGTAATCTCAAGTTTTGTCGCCACGGCAATGGCGGCAAGAGAGTTCAGCATGTTATGCCAGCCCGGCATGTTCAGGATAACCTTGAGAATATCGGATCGGTCTTTACGAACGACATCGAATGAAGTTTGCATGCCGTTTTGGGCTATGTTTTCAGCGCGTATGTCCGCATCAGGATGGACGCCGTAAGTCATAACCGGTTTTGAAATACCGGGTAAAACTTCCCGTACGCCTTCGTCATCCAGACACAACACAGCCAGACCGTAGAACGGCAGGTGATGTAAGAATTCTTTAAAGGTATCTTTCAGGCGCTGATAATTGTTCTGATACGTCGCCATGTGATCCTGATCGATATTGGTGACAATAGCGATCATCGGTTGCAAATACAAAAACGAGGCATCGCTCTCGTCGGCTTCGGCAACCAGATAATGGCTTAATCCTAATTTGGCATTGACACCTGCACTGTTTAAGCGACCGCCGATGACGTAAGTCGGATCTAATCCGCCTTCCGCCAGCATGGAAACGGTCAGGCTGGTAGTTGTGGTTTTGCCGTGAGTTCCGGCAACGGCAATGCCGAAGCGGAAGCGCATTAATTCCGCCAACATTTCGGCGCGTGGAATGATGGGAATTCTGTTCAGGTGCGCTTCGTCTACTTCATCGTTGCTGCGGTCGATGGCGCTGGAAACCACGATGACATCGGCTTGTTTAATATTCTCGCGTTTATGGCCGATCATTACCTGTACGCCCAGACCGGCAAGGCGTTGCGTTATCGTGCTTTCTTTGATATCCGAACCGGAAACGGTATAACCCAGATTGAACAGAACTTCCGCGATACCGCACATGCCGGTACCGCCAATACCTACAAAATGTATTCGTTTGATATTGCCGAACATCCGGTTTTGTTCCATTAATGGCGGAGCGATCATGGCTTGACCTCACTCATGCAGTGCTTAACGACGGCTTCTGTGGCATCCAGGCGGGAGCATAGCTGTGCAGCTTTACTCATTGCCGCCAATTGTTGTCTTGCGTTGGTTATAAGACCTATCAGGTTTGTTGCATTCAGATCTTTCTGCGGCAATATAAATCCCGCGCCGGTTTCGCTCAGAAAACGCGCATTCGCCATTTGGTGATCGTCAATTGCATTCGGAAGCGGAATTAAAATGGCGGGTAAAGCCATTGCCGCTACTTCGCTGACTGTCATTGCACCGGCGCGGCAAATGATGATGTCCGCCCATTGGTAGACGGCTACCATGTCATTAATGAATGCGGTTGCATTGGCATTGATGTTGAGTTCCTGATAATGGTTGGCGACGTGTTCCTGCATAGCTACGCCGGTTTGATGCCTGACTTCAATGTCGTGTAATCTTGCTAAGGCGTCCGGTATTGCCTCGTTCAAGGCTTGCGCTCCCTGGCTACCGCCGATGATTAATAAGCGTAACGGACGACCGGTTAATGGTTCTTTGGCCTTACCCTGCTGTAAAAAATCTTTACGCAACGGATTACCGGTGCAAAAGGCATTTACGTCTTTTTTGAAGCTTTGCGGAAAAGCCTCCAGCACCCGGTTGGCAACTTTTGCCAATAAGCGGTTAGTCGTGCCGGGTACCCGATTTTGTTCGTGAATGACCAACGGGATATTTAAAAGCTTGGCCATTAATCCGCCCGGTCCGGCGACAAATCCGCCCATGCCTAACACCACATCAGGCCTACGTCTCCGTAAGATGGCGAAGGCCTGACCGCAGGCTTTAATAAGCTTAAACACAGACATCACTTTTGACGAAAGTCCTTTGCCTCTGACGCCGACTACCGACAGCCAATCGATCTCAATGCCATTTGCGGGTACAACTTTGGCTTCCAACCCTTTTTGAGTGCCCAGCCAACTGACCGTCCATCCTTGCTCGAGAAACCATTGGGCAACCGCTAACGCGGGGAACACGTGTCCGCCCGTACCGCCGGCCATGATTACTATACGTTTACCCATCTCGATCCTTCCGGTTGGGATAAATGATTAAGAGCGACCGTTTCGCTATGTACGCGGTACAGTAAAGCAATGGCGCAGCACATGATCATCATACTGCTGCCTCCGTAACTCATTAATGGCAATGTTAAGCCCTTGGTCGGCAAGATGCCCATGTTGACGCCCATGTTAACGAAAGATTGAAACCCGAGCCAAATACCTAAACCGTAAGCAATGAATGCAGAAAACCGCTGACCGGCTTCTTCGGCTGCTGAAGCAATCGAGAACGACCGCCAGATTAATAGGGAATACAAAGCAATGACGAAACATACGCCGATCAATCCTAATTCTTCGCCGATCACGGAAAATAAAAAATCAGTATGTGCTTCTGGCAAGTAGAAAAGTTTTTGAATGCCGCTGCCTAAACCGACACCTATGATTTCGCCACGGCCAAACGAAATGAGCGCCTGCGCCAGTTGATAGCCTGATTTAAGGTAGTCTTTAAACGGATCGACGAAACTGACCAGCCTTGCCATCCGGTAGGGTGCGACGATAACCAAGGAAGCTGCCAACAATGCAAACAGCATCAGCAAAAAAATAAATTGCTTTAACCGGGCGCCGGCTAAAAACATCATGCCCATAGCAATCATTAAGATAACCACGGCCGAGCCGAAATCGGGTTCCAGCAATAACAAGGCACAGGCGACGGAAAATAACAGCATCGGCTTGAAGATGCCGAATGCCGAGTATTGTAAATTATCTTTGTAACGGGTTACATAGCCAGCCATATAGATAACGGAGAAAAATTTGACCATTTCCGAAACCTGAATCCGGATACCGAACAGGGATAGCCAGCGAATACTGCCATTAACTCTGACGCCTAAACCCGGAATTAATACGACGACCAACATAAACAAACCGGCGATAAATAAGCCTGAGCCTATTTTCATCCAGGTTTTCATTGACACTTTAGCAACGCCTGCCGCCAATGCGAGGCCGAGTAAGATATGCGCCAGTTGCCTTATGGGATAGTGGAGATTGCCAAGTTTCTGTTCGACACCCAAATGCAAAGATGACGAGGCCACCATAATGTAACCGATACAAATCAGCGCTACGGAGGCGAAAACCAGTAACGGGTCGAAATTGAACTTTTCGTGATGAATGCCATGACGGTATTTCATAGTGCCGCCATTACCGAAGTTGAATTCGCATTGCCGGAGCAGGGCAGGCTTAGTACGGCAGTCGCAAACTGATCGCCGCGATCCTGATAATTTTTATACTGATCGAGACTGGCGCAGGCAGGGGACAGTAAAACCGTATCGCCGTTTTTGGCTACGCTAGCAGCCGATTTAACGGCCTCTTTCATGCTGCCAACATGAATGATCGGTACACAATCGGCTAATGCCTGTTCTATTAATGGCGCATCTTTGCCCATCAGAATAACGCAGCTTGTTTTTTCTTTAATTGAAGGGACAAGCTCGTTCATGTCCGAGCCTTTAGCGTCTCCACCGGCGATTAGAACTACTTTACGGTCATAACCTTGCAAGGCTGCAATGCAAGCACCTATATTGGTAGCTTTAGAATCGTTTACCCAAGTAACGCCGTTTACCGTGCCGACAACCTGCATCCGGTGCTTTAATCCTTGAAAAGAGCGAAGTGCCGTTATCATGGCCTCTTGGCTCAATCCGATTGCAGCGCCTAACGCCAAGGCAGCAAGGGCATTGGCGGCATTATGACGCCCTTCCAGCGGCAACTCGGCAAGCGCCAAAAGCTGCTTGTCGTGATGCATTAAATAATCCTGGTTATGCGCTTGAGCAATCCAGAAATCGGCTTTGTTCCGGATTGAGAAAGTAAGCGTTGTCCTGCCAGGGTCGCGCATGGCGGAAACGATAGGGTCGTCGGCATTTAATACCATGACGCCATCGCCGTAAAATATCCGCTGTTTTTGTGCTGCATAATCTGCCAGGTCGACATGCCGATCCAAATGATCCGCGCTGATATTCAATACCGTTGCAGCTGCCGCGTTTAATTGCGTGGTTCTTTCTAGTTGAAAACTGGACAGCTCCAATACATACAAATCTGCTTCCTGATTTAGCAAGTCCAAGGCAGCCAAACCGAGGTTGCCGCCTACGCCAGGATTTCTTCCGGCTGCTTTCGCCATATCTCCGAGCAGGGTGGTGACGGTGCTTTTGCCATTGGAACCGGTGATGGCGATAACCGGCGTATTAATGGAACAGGCGAGTAAATCGATGTCGCCTAGCACCTTTACACCGTGATTAATAGCTTGTTGAATAGCGTACTCGGTTAAAGAAATTCCAGGACTTACGATCAAATGGCTGGCGTTGGTTAATAATTGTTCGTCAAACTCGCCGGTAAAAACCATTAAACTTGAAATTTCTTCTTGTAATTCGGCCAAGCCCGCAGGATGTTCGCGGCTGTCTGCAACAACAAAATCAAATTCCAAAGAAGCTAAATAACGCGCAACAGAAACACCGGTGACACCCAGACCGACGACTACGATTTTGGAAATCGTATCGTCCAGCCCTAAAGCGGCTTTTAAGCGTTCTTTAACGGTTGCGTTATCCAACTTCATTATCTAAGTTTTAATGTAGCTAAACCGACCAATACTAAAATAACCGTGATGATCCAGAAGCGCACAATGACTCTGGGTTCAGGCCAGCCTTTCAATTCGAAATGATGATGAATAGGCGCCATCTTGAAGACGCGTTTGCCGGTCATTTTGAATGAAGCCACTTGAATCATGACCGATAAGGTCTCCATCACAAATACGCCGCCCATGATGATCAATACGATCTCTTGCCGGATCAGAACCGCCAAAACGCCTAAAGCGCCGCCTAAAGCTAAGGCGCCGACATCGCCCATAAACACCATGGCCGGGTATGTGTTAAACCATAAAAAGCCCAAACCAGCGCCGATTAATGCGGCGCAAAAAACAATTAATTCACCGGCATTGGGTAAGTAGGGGATAGCCAGATATTCTGAAAATCCAACATGCCCCGATAAGTAGGCAAAGATACCCAGGCCGGCAGCAACCAGCACGGTTGGCATAATCGCCAAGCCGTCCAGTCCGTCGGTCAGATTGACTGCATTGCTGGTGCCGACAATAACGAAATAGCTGAGGACGATATACATCCAACCCATATCCAGCATAACGTCTTTAAAGAACGGGACAAAAAACTGCGTTTCCGCCGGTACGACAGCGCTTTGATACAGAAACACAACGGCAATAAAGCCTATTAATGATTGCCAAAAGTATTTGGCCTTTGCTGATAAACCGTCACTGTTACGTTTAATAACTTTACGGTAATCGTCGATAAAACCGATGACGCCGTAACCGAGAGTAACCAACAGGATAACCCAGATATAACGGTTGCTCAGATCGCCCCAGAGCAGGGTGCTGGTGGTAACGGCTACCAGAATCAAAGTACCGCCCATTGTCGGCGTTCCGGCTTTTTCATAATGAGATTGAGGGCCTAATTCCCTGATGCTTTGCCCGATCTTTTTCCGGCTTAACTTTCGTATCATCGTGGGGCCGATGATGAACGAAATAATCAGTGAGGTCAGCGCGCCCAGAATAGCTCTGAAGGTCAAGTAATGAAAGACCCTAAAGCCGCCTTCAAATGTCATTAAATAGTCTGCAAGATAAAGTAGCATGACTTATTTCCTAAAGTTATCCACCAAGGCCGCGGCAACGTTTTCCATGTGCTGCGTCCTTGAACCTTTTATTAATATTGTTTCGATACCGGTTAACTCCTCAGTTAAGGTGTTGATTAACTCCTCCTGATGGGCAAAAAAAGTGGCTCCTTTGCCAAAAGACTGCACTGAGTTTTTGGCATCGGAGCCTATAGCCAACAGGCGCACAATACCCTTGGAGCTGAGTAATTTACCGATATCGGCGTGTATGGATGGGCTGTCTGGACCCAGTTCGTTGAAAGCGCCAATCACCACCCAATGCGGTCCTCGGCAATTAATCAACACGTCAACGCCTGCTTTCAAAGAATCGGCATTGGCGTTATAGGTGTCGTCAATAACGATATTGCCCAGTCGGCTTATTAATGGTTGCAGGCGTCCTGTAACCGGCGCGACGCTTTCGAGTCCGTTTTTGATTTGTTCCAGAGTCAGACCCAGCGCCAATCCGGCAGAGGCGGAGGCCAGCGCGTTTTTTACATTATGTTGTCCAGCCAATTTCAAATTAACATTAATTGAAGTACCTTGCGCTAACAACTCGAAAGTCGTGGCGAAGGCGTTATTAATAATGTCGGTTTTGATGTATTGCGCCCTGACATCGGCGTGTTCATGAAAACCAAAGGCGATGACTTTGCGCCGACCGGCAATAGCCGTCCAGTAATCGAAATATTTATCGTCATTGTTCAACACGGCAACGCCATCGGCTTTCAGGGTTTCGACGATTTCGCCTTTGCCTTTGGCGATACCGTCCAGACTGCCGAAACCTTCTATATGAGCAGCGCCCGCATTATTCAGAATAACAACATCCGATTTAGCAATGGCGCTGGTATAAGCGATTTCGCCCTGATGATTAGCGCCCATTTCAATCACGGCAAACCGATGCTGATCGTCTAAGCGCAGCAAGGTTAACGGCACACCGATATCGTTGTTCAGATTGCCTTGCGTGTAAAGCACAGAGCCGGCTGTGCCTAAGACGGCAGCAGTCATTTCTTTAACGGTCGTCTTGCCGTTGCTGCCGGTAATGCCGACTACTTTAGCCGATGCTTTATCGCGCCATGCGCCTGCCAGTCTGGCCAAGGCAAGTCGGGTGTCATTAACCACTATATGCGGTAATTTTGTGGTAAAGCCCGGATGTATCATTGCTGCTACAGCACCGGAAGATTCGGCGTCGCTGATGAATTCATTGCCGTCAAATTGCAGACCTTTAATCGCCACATAAAGGTCGCCCGGCTGCAGGGTGCGGGTATTAATGCTGACCGACTGAATGGCGGCATCGACGCCAACAAGTATGCCGTCGGTTGCTTTGGCGATTTCGCTAAGTAGCATTTTCATTGGCAGCCGAACCTCTTGGTAAGCGTTTCCTCGGCGATCTGTTTGTCGTTAAACGGATATTGAACCCCTTTAATTTCCTGATAATTTTCATGGCCTTTGCCGGCTATTAAAATGCAGTCGTGTTCCACGGCATGATTAATGGCGTATTGAATGGCTTCTTTTCTATCCTGGATTAATATCACTTTGTCGGAATGACAACCTGACAAAATTTCTTTAGCGATTGTTTCGTTATTTTCGAAACGCGGATTATCATCGGTGACGATGACATGATCCGCCCACTGTTCGGCGATGCTTCCCATCTGCGGACGTTTGCCGGTATCGCGGTTGCCCCCGCAACCGAATACAACCCACAATTGATTAACGCAGTGTTGACGTAAACTACCTAAGACACGGTTTAACGCATCGGGAGAATGAGCGTAATCGACAAAAACGCTCACTTTATCGGTATCGGTTTCACAGCGATCCATTCGTCCTGCAACCGGCTTAACGGCAGACAATTTGCTGGCAATGTCAGTTAATGAGTAACCCAGCGCCAGCATGACAGCCAGCACGCATAAGATATTTTCCGTGTTGAAATCGCCGTAGAGCGGAACTTTAATGGTCTGCAGTTCGTCCCGCCAATTAATCTGCATTTCGATGCCGTCAAATTGGTGTTTGATGTTCCTGGCACTAACGAACTCATCCGTAGCCGCTTGTTTATCCTTGGCGGTGACGCCCCAGCAGCGGACTTGCGCCGACGCGGCGGCAAGAATGCGCTGGCAATAGTCGTCATCCATATTAATGATGGCAAATTCAAGGCCGGGAGATTGCAGCAATTTCAATTTGGCGGCAAGGTACTCCTCCATTGTGCCGTGGTAATCCAGATGATCCCTGCTGATATTGGTGTAGACAGCACCCTTAAACGTTATGCCGTTAACCCTCCCTTGATCCAGGCCGTGCGAAGACACTTCCATGGCTACGGCTTTTTTGTTTTGCCGGACGAATTCAGCCATAATCTGCTGTAAGGATAGGGCGTCGGGCGTGGTATTAATGGTTGTATGTAGACGATCCCATTCGCCCCAACCCAAGGTGCCGATGATTCCGCAATCATCCAGCAGTTGGCCTAAAAATTGACTGCACGATGTTTTACCGTTGGTGCCGGTTATGCCGATAACATCCAAGCGGTTGGAAGGCTCTTCGTAAAACCGGGCGGCGATAATACCGATGATTTTGCCGAGATTTTCTATAGCGATGGCGGGTAGCTCATTAATGGCTTGCGCAAGCCGGTCACCGCCATTGGTCGGATCAAACAACACTGCGGCAGCGCCGTTTGCAATGGCGTTTCCCACAAAAGTCAGGCCATGTTGCTGATCGCCTGCCAAGGCGATAAAGACATCGTTTGTCCGAACGTTACGGCTATCCAAGGCCAGACCGTTAACGTCGATCTTAGCTGCAAGACTGATGTTCTTGCTTGACATTGCGACCAGGCCGTTGAGTAGATCGGATAATTTCATCATAATCCGGCTATTAATTCTTTTTGGCCAGCAGTATCGGCATGGTATTTTCCTGATCCGGCGTAACGCCTAAAATGCGTAATGTGCTGCTCATGACTTTGGAAAAGACCGGCGCAGCCACTAGGCCGCCGTAATACTGTCCGGCGGACGGTTCATCTATCATCACTACCATAACCATCCGTGGATTGCTGGCCGGAGCTAGGCCCGCAAATAAGGCAAAGTAACTGTTTTGCGAATAGCCGCGCGCGCCTGCTTTTTTAGCTGTTCCCGTTTTACCGGCGACGCGATAGCCGTCGACCCGCGCTTCGTAAGCGGTACCTTCTTTGGTAATGACGCTTTCCATCATTTTTCTTACCCGCCGGGCGGTCTTCTCCGAGAACACTCTGCGCGCATCCACATCTTCATCGCGTTTAAGCAAGCTGACCGAATGCAAAATCCCATCGTCAGCCAATGCGGTGTAAGCGCGCGCCAGTTGCACGGCAGAAAGATTCATGCCGTAGCCGTAGGATAAAATGGCGCGGTCGAAATCGCGCAATCGTTTGCCTACCGGCATGTGTCCTTTGGCTTCGCCCGGAAAGCCGGTGGCGGGGTATTCGCCGAATCCTAAGTTTTTATAGGTTTCGCAAAAATAATTAACCGGCATTTTCAAGGCCATCTTAGTAACGCCAATGTTGCTGGAATTTTTTATCACGCCCTCAACATTTAACGTTCCATAATTATGGGTATCCTTGACGCTATCCTTGCCAATTTGATATACCCCATCGGTAACGAACCAGTCGTCAGGACGGATGTATTTACCTTCCAGTGCAGCGGCGACTACAAAGGGTTTGACTGTGGATCCGGGTTCGAATATCTCGGTAAAGCCGCGGTTTCTGTACAGTATTTCTTTGAGATTGGTTTTCGCATTCGGATTGAATGATGGTTGATTGGCCGCTGCCAAAATTTCGCCGGTTTTGGCGTCTAAAATCACAATTGTGCCGGCTTTGGCTTTATTAATGGCGACTGCATTTTGCAATTCCCGGTAAGCCAGATATTGAATTCGTTGATCTATGCTTAACCTAAGACTTTTCCCGGAAACAGGCGAGGTGATGTTTTCAACATCGGCAATGACTTGATGCATACCGTCTTTAATGACGGTTTTTTTGCCGTCCGTGCCTTTTAATACGGACTCATAATGCTTCTCTAAAGCGGTCTGCCCGACATCTTCCGCATCGGTGAAACCCAGCAGGTGAGCCGTGACTTCACCGGACGGGTAAAAACGTTTGAATTCAGGCATTGTTGTAATGCCAGCCAGCTTTAGCGCCTTAACCTGCTCGGCCAAGCCGGGATTGATCTTTTTGGCAAGATAAGCAAATCCCTTGTTCTTTTTTTCTACAAGAATGGCCGCTATTTTGCCTTTCGGTAAGCTCAGCAAGTTTTCAAGGCGGTCGATTTTTTCGGATTTTACAGCTTGGTATAAGGCGAGCACTTCCTGCTTTTGGGCATCGGATAGCTTATCTATGCCGTTTTCCGATTTGTATTTTTTTTTCATCTTATTAATAACCCCATCTTCAATTTGCATGAATTCTTTGGGGTTAATGACGATGGAAGGGGCAGGCGAGCTGATTGCCAACGCCTCGCCATTGCGGTCTTCAATGACGCCGCGATAAGAAGGGGTGGAAATGGTATCAACATAGCGGCTTCGCTCTTGCAGAAAATCTTTTCTAAAGACCTGCAAATGTACGGCGCGCGCAACCAGGACACACATGCAAACCATGATAAAGGCCAGCATAAATGTTCTTCGTCCAGAAAAATGACGTATCTGACTCCGTGACCTGTTACCTGTTATTGCTTGCATCTAAGGCTTTATATAGATAATATTTTCTCTCTGCGGCATGATCAGTTTTAGTTTTCCACGAGCGATAGATTCAACGCGATTTTGTTCTGCCAAAGTAGACAGCTCCAATTGCATTTGCCCCCACTCTACCTCGTATTGTTCTAATGCCCGTTCTTGGCGCTCAATCTCACTAAAGAGCGAACGCGAATAATTCTTACAATAAATAACGGCTAGGGCAGAACTCATTAATACAATCAGTAACAATGTTAATAGCGCTAATTCGACTTTACTGACTGCCTTGCTTTCTGCCATTGTGCTACCGTTTTTCTGCAACCCTCATAATGGCGCTTCGTGCTCTTGGGTTTTGTTCAATTTCCAAAGCTCCCGCCGTTAATGGCTTGCCTTTGCCGATTATCCTGCCTTGCGGGATATCGGCTTGCTTAACCGGCAAGCGGCCCGGATCGTACTTGGCGCCGGACTCGTTTCTAATAAACTGCTTGACTATCCTGTCTTCCAGCGAATGGAACGAAATCACCACCAATCTACCGCCGTGCTTTAATACATTAATAGATTGCTGCAGTACGGTTTTCAGTTCTTCTAGCTCTTTGTTGATCTCGATACGGATTGCCTGGAAAACGCGCGTTGCCGGATGTTTATACGGATCGCGCTTTACACCGGCGTTTTCGATTAACTCCGCCAAATCACGGGTTGTGACGATTGGCCGTACTGCTCTGGCCTTGACAATTGCCTGAGCGATGCGATTGGCAAACCGTTCCTCACCGTATTCGTGCAGCACTCTGGACAGATCTTGTTCGCTTACCTGGTTGAGCCAATCCGCCGCCGATAAATCGGCGCTATTGTCCATCCGCATATCCAACGGGCCGTTACGCATAAAGCTGAAGCCACGATCCGGATCATCCAGTTGCGGGGATGATACGCCCAGATCCATAACAATACCGTCGATCTTTTCAATCAAGTCCGCTTCCTTCATCCACGTTTCTAAGGTTGAAAAGCGACCATGCCGTAATATAAATCGCGGATCCTTACGCATTAAGGTTGCCGTATTTGAATTAATGGCGTCGTAATCCCTGTCAAGCGCCAGTAATCTGCCTTTTGCACCCAGTAAGTCCAAGATTCCTTGACTGTGACCGCCCCGGCCGAACGTGCAATCTACATAAATTCCGTCTTCCTTGATCGCCAGTTGTTCGAGCGCCTGCGGCAACATGACTGGCTGATGGGGCATCTATTTACCTCAATTAAAAAGAGAGATCGCCTAATGACTCAAGTCCTTCAATATCGTCGTTGTCTTTGAAGTCGGCTTCTTCTTTCAGCCAATCGTCTTCATTCCACAATTCGAAGCGATTCAACTGGCCCACCAAAATCATTTTTTTATCCAGCCTAGCAAACTTTCTTAGCATTTCCGGTAGCAACACACGGCCTTGCGTATCCATTTCACAGTCGGCGGCGTAGCCTATTAGAAAGCGTTTTAGTTTTAATGCCTTTCTGTTAAGATCAGACAATTTACTAATGGTTTTTAGAAGCTCTTCCCAGGCCGGTAACGGATAAATCCAAAGGCAACCGTCGACGCCAACGCCGCGTTCGTTAATGGCAACGGTGACGATTAATTTGCAGGCGCAAAGTTCTTGCACCCGGTCGCGATAGCGGGTGGGGATGGCAAAACGGCCTTTTTCGTCGAGATTGACGGTGGCATTGCCTGTAAACAAGAGCTTCCCCCATTATTAATATTTAGGTAACTCCGCCCTCTTTCCGCTGAGCTACCAATATTCGCCACAATTTTCCACTTACGAGGTAGAATAACACAACAGGAAGCGATTGAAAATAAAAATTATCTTTTTCGACAATGACTTAGAAAAAGATTATTAAAGGAATTTGTAAAAAACACAGTAAAATAAATTACTTTTTTATCAATCCATTAAGACATTTATGTGAGGTTTCACTTTAATTTGTAACTAATCTTTTAAAAATTTTTAACTGCAACGGTAATAATTTTTGGACTAAACTCATTAAAGCCATGTCAAAAAATGCAAATATCTTCAATGTCTATGCGAAGATAATCATCAATCCAATTTTTTGAGATAGTAACGGATTAAGGCGTATGAAACAGTTACACCGGAAAGATTTATTTTGCTGGTCGGAATTCAACCCGGAACGGAATCTAGATTTTCACAGCATTCTCTGGGTTAGGCAGGAAGGCAATATTTTGATCGATCCTTTGCCGTTATCGGTACACGATCTTAACCATTTGCGGCAATTGGGCGGGGCGTCATTAATTATCGTGACGAATAGCGATCATTGCCGCGATGCTTTTCATCTGGCTAAAGTAATGGGAGCCAGTTTGTACGGGCCGGCGAAAGAAAAAAACACGTTTCCGCTCATATGCCAGGATTGGTTGCAAGATAGGGATGAGATTGTGTCAGGATTAACGGTTTACGAACTTAGCGGTTCGAAAACACCGGGAGAGCTCGCGCTGGTCTTGGAAGATAACACGCTGATAACCGGCGATTTAATCCGCGGTCACGCAGCAGGCGAATTATGCATGCTCCCGGAAATGAAGTTGAAAGACGTCGCTGCGGCGAAAGAATCGGTGCGGCGCATGGCGGATCTGCCGTCCATTAATACCGTGCTGGTGGGTGACGGTTGGCCGGTATTTCATCAAGGCGGCATGGCGCTTAAGGAATTAGCAAGCTCTTTATAGTACAGTGATTACAGATGCGTGTTTTTTAAAGAATTTCGGTCAAAAACAGCATTTACAGCCATTAATTAAAAGCAATTAGACAGATTGACCTTATTGTGAGGTTTTATGAATCTGAACGTTCCCGATTTACGGAAAAAACTCCGCCGGACTAACGATATTTCTCTGTCTGGAAAAATAAAAATTAAGCGCGAGCGGCGTAAGCTACGTGACCGGCGCGTGATGAAAACCGAGCAGGTAAAATCCAAAAAAATAAAAAAAATTTGGTTGACGCCGCATACCAAAAACCTGATTAACGATTTATTTTTTCTGGACATTCATTAGCGGGGCGTTACCTAACGTCTGCGCTGACGGCTAAATGAAAAGTAAGCGCAAGGCAAACGCAGCCGCCGCCCATTTCATTAATTGAGCTTGTTGCTCAAAATGCCTGATTTTTGCGGGGCTTGAGATGTTGTTCGTTTTTAGAACATTAGGGCGCATCGAAAAACCCACCCATGTTAAAATAGCATATCTACATAGCCGCTAGATTGATGCACACCACCATGATCAAAGAAAGCCTATTTGCCGCCGAAGAACGTGAAGCCAAACTCGATATGTTGGGCGACATTCTGCAAGTAATGGAAAAGCACGTGGACTTTGCGACCAT